>JAJZCP010000258.1 GCA_021846065.1 Acidobacteriota bacterium | reverse complement strand
ATGTTTGGCAACAATCTGGACGAAAGCCAGATGTGATTTGCGCTGCCGCAGGCAAGTGGCGCCATGAAAAGCCGCCTTCACCTATCCGCATGCATGTTGGTTCGTCGGCACCAGTGATCAGATCTTAAAAATCAGCTTCTAGTTCCCCATGCCTGGTGGCACGCTCGCTCTTAGGCCACACGGGATCCAGTATCCACATCGGCTTCAGCCAGCTTCGTTCACGTCACCATCTGCGAGGTGGACCCGCAAGACTCCCGTCATCGCGATGACGAATAGCACCGCGGCTGCGCCAATCAGCAACCGGCTGCCCACAGAGCGGTACACCAGAACACCAAGGACTCCTCCCGCGAGGAACGAGAGCACCGTCTGGCTATGTAGCTGCAGGCGGGCGCGCAATCTGGGCGCCTCCGTGCGGGGCTCCCGGCCTCGCGCTACGTCAATCAACATTCCAATTTCGATGCCGATATCGGTCGCCATGCCAGAAACGTGGGTGGTTCGGACACGCGCCTCCGAAATGTGCGTAACCACCGCATTTTGCAGGCCCATCAGAAAACTTAGTCCCAGAATCATTACCGGGCCACGGCTGGTTGCGGATATCCGGGGATCGAGCCAGCCCAGAAGGCCCAGGAGAATTGCTTCGGTGAGAATGCTGTAGGCATAGATGCCGTCATTCTCGCGGCGGCGTCCGGCATTAATCAGCAGAGTGGAAACGGTGGAGCCACCGATGAAGGTCACAACGATGCCGAGAAAGAATGCGCCTGCCGCAACATTGCCCAGAGCAATGCGGTCGGATAGAGAGGAAACATTTCCGGTCATGTTGGCCGAGAAAAAGCCAACCGCGTGAAAGGCGGCCGTGTTCAGTGCTCCGGCAATGGCCGCAAGACTGCACGCCAGACGGCGGTCGCTTCTGGAATCCCGCTGTTCCCCATAACGGACAAGCATGCTTACTTTTTATGATAGAGCCTTCAGGCAGGACCCGCAGTCCAAAAACGACGCGCAGGCTGCCGTACACTGGGCTTTTCCACCGCCATGGCCGACGGCTTCGCCCAATCCGTAAAGCAGCAGGCGGACATCGTCCGCATCATCGGCGACTACGTGCGGTTGTCGAAGGCCGGGGCGCAGAGCTTCAAAGGGCTTTGCCCGTTCCATAAGGAAAAATCGCCGTCCTTTAATGTTCAGGCGGCCCAGCAGTTTTTCCATTGCTTCGGCTGCGGGCAGTCCGGCGATGTTTTTACCTTCGTGCAGAAGATGGAGAATGTCGGCTTTCCAGAGGCTGTGCGGATGGTCGCCCAGAAGTGCGGCATTCCGCTGCCTAAGCGCGAGTTCTCTTCGCCGGAAGAGGCGGAGTCGGCGCGGCTGCGCGGCAAGCTGCTCGAACTGCACGACCAGGCGGCACAATATTTTGCCGGCCAACTGCAGTCACCGGAGGCGGCGCGCGCGCGCGAATATCTCACCGGCCGCGGCACCAGTGCCGATGCGATCGCAGCCTTTACGCTTGGCTATGCGCCGGATTCCTTCTCTGCCATGCGCGACCACTTTCAAAGCGGCTTTGCGCCCGAAGTGTTGCGGGCAAGCGGACTGTTTTCCGCAAAGGAGCAGGCTGAGGGTGGCTCCGGCACACTGTATGCGCGTTTTCGCAAGCGCATCATGTTTCCGATTCGCAATGAAGCAGGCCGCACGATCGCATTCACGGCGCGGGCGCTCGACAGCGATGAAAAATCCGGCCCGAAGTATCTCAACTCGCCCGAGACGTCGCTCTACACAAAGGGCAATGTGCTGTTCAACCTGGACAAAGCGAAGGCCGCTATCCGCCAGTTCGAATTCGCGCTGCTGGTGGAAGGGCAGATGGACTGCATTTCGGTTTACATGGCAGGCGTCACCAATGTGATTGCCACCAGCGGCACTGCGTTTACTGAAGCACAGGTGCGCCTGCTGGCGCGGCACACGCGGCAGCTGGTGGTGAACTTTGATCCTGACACCGCCGGCGCCAATGCAGCAGAAAAGTCGATTGCGCTGCTGATTGAGGAAGGCTTCAGCGTGAAGGTAGTTACGCTGGAGGGCGGACTCGACCCGGACCGCTATGTACGCGAACGCGGTGTACAGCAATACATTGCGCAGCTGCGCGGAGCGCGGCGGCACACCGACTACCTGATCGAGCGGGCGCGGACGCTGCATCCCCCGCTTACAGCGGATGCCAAGGTGAAGGCGCTGAACTTTCTGCTGCCGCACATGCAGCACATACCCAACCGCATTGCGCGCGACGAATTTGCTGCGGACGCCGCGCAGAAGCTGGGGATCGACTCCGCCCTGCTGCGGCAGGAATTGAAGCAGGCCGCAGGCGCGCGCCGCAGTTCCGTGCGGCCCACGGCGGCCACGGCGCCCATGGTGAGCGAAGCAGAAAAGCTGGTGCTGCGGGCCATGTGCGTATCCGGAGAGATGCATGCCCTTGCCGTCGACCGCCATGGCCGGGAACCCTGGCTGTTCGAGGGGCTGGCAACCACTGCGCTGATCGCTGCGCTGGCGGCGCGCGAACCAGCCGTCGATCCCATGATGGCCGCCCCCGATGAATATGGGCGGCACCTGCTGGCCGCGGCCCTGATGGCCGGGCCGGTTGAAGTTTCTCTTTCGGATCTCGAACAGGCCATGGCGAGCCTACGCATCCGGCAACTGGAGAGGAAGCAGCGTGAGCTGCGGGGACGGCTGGCCGACGCGGAAGCCCGCAACGACGGGGAAGCCATCCGCGATCTGATGGCGGAAAAGCTGGAGATCGACCGCGAATTGCGGCAGTCCTGAGC
>JAJZCP010000257.1 GCA_021846065.1 Acidobacteriota bacterium | reverse complement strand
AGGTCCATGTTGATGTTGCCAACCACCACAATCGGTTTCCGGCCTACCGTCACGCGACGCTCCTCGATCTCTGCCAATCTGTCTGAAGGCCAGGCCCTAGGGTTCGACTGCGGCGAACTCCGGCGACCTCTCCATGCCCAGATTCGCATCGGATTTTCGCACAAAGAACCAGTAACTCGCGGCCCCCACCAGGCAGGCCACACTGGCGCCGATGAATGCCAGGAAAAATCGCCCGGTGCGCGCAACGATCAGCCCTGTGACCACCGGAGCGGCAGCTCCGGCGAGATTTGCGCACGCATTTTGAAACCCTGTCCACCGGCCTGCCGCTCTGACGCCGGCGAGGGTCTGCGAGAAGGGCGTTGGGGGAATAATTCTTAAATTGGGATCCCGAGGGGCTTTCCTTGCCGATCCAGCCGGCCACCGGCAGATGTTCACTCCTCCCGCAGTCCATGCAATTGACACCACCGCGGCGGGGGACGCCTTCAACGGAGCCTTTGCGGCGGGACTGCTGCTGTGGAACGATCCCTTGAGAAGCGCACGCTTTGCCACCGCGGCCGCGGCTGCCTCGGTCACGCGTTTTGGCGCGCAGGCCTCCATGGCTTCCATGGAAGAGGTCCAGGACCTGCTCAAGAGAAGCGACCCTCAATGGTCGGAAAGCTCAAGAGCAGACCTCTAGCAGCCTGTGGTGCAAGTCTTGTTGCGAGCGTGCGCTGCGTCATGGTTGTCTTTGCGGCAAGTTTGTAGTCTTCTGTCATGGGCATGGGGACGCGGCAGTCGCAAGAGAGGCAGGAAGAGATTTGGATCGCGAACGCGGAATTGGCGCGGTCACCGGGACATCCGTTTTACGTGCGCTTGAACGAACTGCTGGACGAGGAGAAGTTCGACGTGTTTGTGGAGAGCCTTTGCCGCCGGTTTTACGCAGCAACGATGGGCCGTCCCGGCCTGGTACCAGGAGTTTATTTCCGTTCGCTGCTGATCGGTTACTTTGAGGGCATCGACAGCGAGCGCGGCATCGCCTGGCGGATGGCCGATTCGCTGGCGCTGCGGGAGTTCGTGCGGGTTGGCATTACGGAGCAGACGCCGGATCATTCGACGATCTCGCGGACGCGGCGGCTGATCGACGTGGAGACGCATCGCGCGGTGTTCGCATGGGTGCTGGAGCGGCTGGCGGATCGCGGCTTGCTGAAGGGCAAGCGGGTGGGCATTGACGCGACCACACTGGAAGCTTCGGCGGCCATGCGTTCGATTGTGCGGCGCGACACGGGCGAGAGTTACGAGGAGTTTCTGACCGGACTGGCCAAGGTCTCGGGTATCGCAACACCCACTCGCGAGCAGTTGGCGCGGCTCGATCGCAAGCGCAAGAAGCGCACGTCGAACAAGGAATGGATGAGCCCGACTGACGCCGATGCGCGGGTTACGAAGATGAAGGACGGGCGCACGCATCTGGCCCACAAGGCCGAGCACGCAGTCGATCTGGACACGGGCGCGGTGGTTGCGGTGACCTTGCAGGAAGCGGACAAGGGAGACACGACCACTCTCGATATCACTTTGTGCGAAGCCGGCGAAGCGGTGACAGAACTGGCCGAACGCGAAGTCAGACTGCATCCCGATGCAGAACCCAAGGTGAACCTGAAGAGTATCGAAGAGATGGTTGCCGACAAAGGGTACCATTCCGGTGCAGTGTTGGAGCAGGTGAAGGCGCGCCAGGTACGCACCTACATTCCCGAGCGACAACAAAAGGGGCAGCGCAAGTGGAAAGGCAAAGCCGCAGAGCAGCAAGCGGTGTATGCCAATCGGCGGCGCGTCCGGGGCAGCTACGGCAAGAGCTTGCTGCGACGGCGCGGCGAATTGGTGGAGCGCAGTTTCGCGCATTGCTACGACACCGGTGGCATGCGGCGAACGCATTTGCGCAAACACGCGAACATCCTCAAACGGCAGCTGATCCATGTGGCCGGATTCAACCTCAGCCTGATCTTCCGCAAACTGCTGGGCGCCGGGACGCCGCGCGAGTGGAACAACCGCGGCAAAGCACTGCTTTTGCTCGTCCTGAGCCTGTTTTCGCGCTCCAGGAACCGCTGGCGGTAGTGCCGCACTCTTATCGCCCCATCGCGAGCCAGCCGTCGCACGTCATGGCTGGTTTCAACTCAGCCAAGACGTTGTCGGGAAATGGTGACTTGCACCACAGGCTGCTAGGCCACCCTGGTTCGGGCCATCCGCTCCAAAACAGAGGCCGGAGCGGATTCGCCGCACACCATCGCCCTGGTATCGACCAGAAAAGTCTGCTCCAGCGCAAACTGTCCGGCAACCACCGCATGGGGAACGGTGTCGGTGTAGACCATCCAGCTTGAACCCGGGGCGAAGCGCACCGCCTCGCGCGCGCACCCACGCTGAAACTCGGCGTCCTCTTTCATGGCGTCGTGCAGGCGCATCATGAACACATCGTAGGGCGTGCGCTTCAGGGCTGGGATCACATCGGCGAGACGGGTAAGTTGAGCGAAGCTTCTCAGACAGCGGACGGCGATCCCTTCCGCTCGCGGCAAGGGCAGCGGATTCGGCGTAAACCGGCTGACAATTTGCGAAAACGGCTGGCCGACGATCCAGTCCCGCGTGCGGGTGGGATGGATGTTATGGAAGAAGCGCAGGATGCGCGCGCCATGGGTCGGCCGCATGGGGAAGGCATCGGTGTGCAGCAGGTCGTTGCGCTTATGCAACGGAAGCTGCCGGCCGCTCTCTTCGACCGGCCGGAACGAAGCATAGTCGAGCTGCCAGTGCTCGCGATAGGGCATGAGAAAACCGG
>JAJZCP010000256.1 GCA_021846065.1 Acidobacteriota bacterium | reverse complement strand
CAGCGCCGGCGGCGGCAACTTGGCCAGCTGGCTATAGCCCTGCAGGAAGCGGTTGAGAGATTCCGCCCGCTCATCGATGATCGCGAGCCCATGCTCCATATCCACGGGGTTTGGCCGCGCTGCGGACGTGGCGCTCCGCTGCAGCGTCATGCGCAGGCTGCCGGCGATGGATTTGATCGGCGTCAGCGAATTATTGACTTCATGCGCCATCACGCGGATTAGCCGCTGCCAGGCCTGCCGCTCCTGCTCCCGCAGAACGCCGCCTACGTCCGACAGCAGCAGCAGGGTGTGTGGAATGGCATTCTGATAAAACTTGCTGCGGCGCACCATCCACCGTGTCTCGCCAGCGGCACCAGTCAACGAGACAACGCCCTTATCGGCAGCGCGGAGCACCCCGGCAACGCCCAGCGAGGCCGCATCAGTGCCCAGCATCGTTTCCATCGGCGTGCCGAGCATGCGCGCCGCTGCGGGATTGGTTAGCTGCAGGCGACCCGCATCGTCAAACGCAAACACGGGGACATCCATGGTCTCCACTACGCGCTCCAGCAACGCGAACGTCTCGGTCTCGCGGTGGCGGCGTTTGCGCAGATCGCCGCTTAACGCATTGATCTGCGCGGCCAGGTCGCCGAGCGCATCGCCTTCCTGAATCTCCCGTGAGCGGAAGGAGTATTCGTTTTCACGCATCGCCGAAACCACGTTTGAGAGTGTCTGCAGCGGGCGCACCACCTGGTGAAAACTGCTGCGCATCAGCGCGATGAGAGCGAGCAGCAGTCCTGCAGCGACGCCCAGCCGGAGCATCCAGGCGCTGTGCCATAGCCACGCCAGCGCGGCGCCAGCCAGTGCGGCCAGCAAGGCCAGCCACATCATGCTGAGAGCCAGTCGGGTTTCAAACGAAACACGGGGCGAGCCTCGCCTTGCTCGCCAGCCAGAGAGGCGAAGCGGGCTGCGGCCTTGGCTAGAGGCCATATTTTTCCATGCGGCGGTACAGCGCGCCGCGGCTCAGCCCCAGCGCATCGGCGGCCTGACTGACATTTCGGTTATAGCGTGCCAGCGCCTTGCGGATCAGCACGCTTTCCACGCTCTCAAGGCTCATCTCGTCCAGGGAGGTCTGCCCGCGATGCGATTGCAGGTTCAGATCGGCAGATGAGATCCGGTTGCTGCGGGTCATAAGCACGGCGCGTTCCATGGTGTGTTCCAGTTCGCGAACGTTTCCCGGCCACGAGTGCTCCAGAAGCATCTGCAGCGCTGAAGCCTCCAGACCGGCGATCTGCTTGCGATACCGCTGGGCGTACCGCGCCAGAAAGTGTCCGGCAAGCAGAGGAATGTCATCCCGCCGTTCCCGCAGCGGTGGCACGTGAATCTCAATCGTGTTGAGCCGGAAGAGAAGATCTTCGCGGAAGCGGCCCTCAGCGCACTCCTGGCGCAGGTCGGCATTGGTCGCAGAAAGCAGCCGCACATCCACGCGGCGGGTGCGCGAGGATCCGACACGCTCCATCTCGCCAGCCTCCAGGACCCGCAGCAACCGTGCCTGCTGGCGCGTGGGCACGTTGGCAATTTCATCCAGGAACAATGTCCCACGGTCCGCCAGTTCAAATCGCCCGATGCGATCGGCGCCTGCGTCCGTAAACGCGCCTTTCACGTGGCCGAAGAGCTCGCTTTCAAATACTCCTTCAGACAGGGAGCCGGTGTTGACCGCAATCCAGGCGTTCAGCGCGCGCGATGAAACCGCATGTAGCGTGCGCGCCACTACTTCTTTGCCCGTCCCATGCTCGCCGGTGATCAGAACATTGGCGTCCGATGGACCCACCCGCGCAATGGCCTCCAGCACCGGGCGCATGGCTGCGGAATCCGCAATCATCTCCGGGCGTCCCTGGGCGCGCAGCAGAGAGTTCTCCGCTTCCAGCATCTGGGTGCGGCGCAGCGCCCGATGCAGCTCCACCTGCGTCTCAACGATCGTGAGCAGCCGTGTATTTTCCCAGGGCTTCTGGACAAAGTCGCGCGCGCCGCGACGCATGGCCTCCACCGCGAGGTCGATACTCGCCCACGCAGTCATCACGACGACCGGGACCTGCCGGTCCGCCTCCAGAATCTCTCACAGAAGTTCCATCCCTTCCTGGCCGGAGGTGGTGTCGCGCGAGTAGTTCAGGTCCATCAGAATGGCGTCAAAAGACCGGCTGCGCACCAGGTCGAGCGCACTCTGCGGGGAGTTTGCGCCGACCAGGCGGAAATTTGCCGCCCCCAGCAGAATATTCAGTGCGTCAATGATCTGCGGCTGATCGTCGACGGCAAGCACCACGGGTAGAACCTCATCGCTACGGGCGGCTTCCAGCGTCGTTTTGCTGCCTGACATTGCGTTCCGTCCCCCCGCATCAGAGTATCGCGGACCGGAAGATTTAGGGTTGGCTCACTGTACCTGTCCGGGCATCCTCCATGGAGATGTGGTGTTCTTCGAGCGTGGTGCCCGTGGTCAGCTCCAGTTGCACACGGGCCTTCTCATAAGCTGTCATTGCGCTTACCAGGTCAGACTCAGCGAGTGAAACATCATGCTGCGCGCTCAGGGTCTGAAAGCTCGATCCGGCTCCAAGCTTCTGTTCCTGCTGCGTGATCTGGAAGGTCTTCTGTGCCAGGTCGCGAGCCTTGGTCGCAGAGTCGACGCGAGCCCGGCTTTGTTCGAGCGAGTACTGTGCATTCTCCACTTCAATCAAAATTTGCTTGCGCAGCTGCTGCTGGAAGAGCTGAGACTGCCGATATTCAAGCTCCGCGCGGTATTGGTCCGCTTTGGCGACACGGTTGCGGAT
>JAJZCP010000255.1 GCA_021846065.1 Acidobacteriota bacterium | reverse complement strand
CGCATCCGTATGCCATGGCCTATCGCAACATCGCCGTGAGTGTCTTTAAGATTCAACGGGATCGGCGTATTGCTCCACGCGGCGCAGCAGTTCCAGCTTGCGTCCCGGAGATAGAAAGCTGGCTTCAATGGAATTTCCGGCAAGCTCCCGCAGATGTTCTAGTGTCAAATGAAACTGCTCGTGCGCCAATAAATACTCCCCGCAAAGATCGCTGCCGAAGAGCGCAGGATCGTCGGAGTTGAGGGTGACCATCAGGCCATTTTCAAAATAATTGCGGACGGGATGGTCTTCCGTTCGGGCGCAGCAGCCGGTGCGCAGATTGCTGGTGATGCAAAGTTCGATGGGGACCTGCTTCTTCGCCAAAACTTCCAGCAGCTCATCATCCTGCTGCGCGCTTAGGGCGTGGCCGAGCCGTTCCGCGCCGATGTTCATGGCCGACCAGATACCTTCCGGCCCTACGGTTTCTCCGGCGTGGGCGGTCAGGCGCAGGCCTTGCTGGCGGGCCTCCGCATACAGTTCGCGAAAGGAACCGGCGCCGGTGCGGCGTTCATCTCCGCCGATGCCGATGCCGACGATGGAAGGATGGTGCAGCCTCATCTCGGCGGCTTTGCGAAAGACGCGGGCCGCTTCTTCAGGGCCGAAGTGGCGCACGGCATCGAAGATCCAATTCAGCGAAAGACCAAAGTCCTGCTCGCCGCGGACGCGCCCGCGCTCCATGCCCGCGAACAGCGGTTCAAACTCGATACGCCGCCAGTAATACACAACGCCGACGGAGACGTAGACCTCGGCATGGACAACACCCTGCGCATGCAGTGCCTGCATCATGCGATAGGCGATCAGCTCGTAGTCTTCCGGCGTGCGCAGGCGTTCTGTAATGGCTTTGAAGGCCATCATGAATCCGCTGAAGTCCGCATACTCGTAGAGCGCTCGCGCCGCCTGAAGGGAGAGCGGCTGAGGATCGTTGCGCTGGCTCATTTCGACCAATGTTTCCGGCGTGATGGCGCCTTCAAGATGCAGATGCAACTCCGCTTTGGGCAGGCCACGAATCCACGCTTTCGTGTCCAGTCGCAGTTCGGGTTTTCGCGCCGCGACCATCAGCGTTTTCGGTCCGAGGCCGGAGCAAACTCGCTGCGGTGCCGGCTGTACAGAAAATAGATGAGCAGCCCGATCGCCAGCCAGATGAAAAAGCTGACCCAGGTAAGGATGGGCAGGCCGACCATCAGCAGCAGGCAGAAGAACACGCTCAACAGCGGAATGACTGGGCCGCCGGGACAGCGGAAGGCGCGGCGGCGGTCCGGGTCCTTGTAGCGCAGAATGATCACTCCGGCCGACACCAGCACAAACGCGAAAAGCGTGCCGATATTGGAAAGGTTGGCGAAGGTGCCGATGTCGAGCAGTCCCGCGGGTACGCCGACAAAGAAACCTGCAATCCATGTGGCGGCGGCTGGCGTGCGGAAGCGGGGATGCACGCGGCTGAACAGCGAGGGCAACAGACCATCGCGCGACATGGCGAACCAGACCCGCGCCTGGCCGATCTGGAAGACCAGGATGGAGGAGATCATTCCCAGCAGAGCGCCGAAGATGACCACAAGCTGCACCCAATGCAGCGTCTGGCTGTGATTTTGGAGATACAGCCTGCGCAGCGTGTTCACCACCGGCGCGGCATCTTCCGTAAGCAGTTGCCAATGGACCAGGCCGGTCAGCACCAGGGCCACTGAGATGTAAAGGAGAGTGGCGACGACCAACGTGGCGATGATGCCAATGGGGACGTCGCGCTGCGGATTGCGGCACTCTTCCGCCGCTGTGGAAACGGAGTCGAAGCCGATGTAGGTGAAGAATATGATCGAACCGCCAGTCAGCACTCCCGACCAGCCATTTGGATAGAAGGGGTGCCAGTTGGAGGTGTGGATGAACTGCGCGCCGAAGCTGACGAAAAGGAGGACCGCGCCGATTTTGAGCAGCACCATGATGTTGTTGGTTTCCGCCGATTCGCGGATGCCGCGGACAAGGACCACGGTCAACAGCATGACGATCAGAAACGCGGGAACATTAAAGCCGAAGTGCCAGCCGGGCGGGTAGAGCGCCGCTCCGCTCAGGCTCTGCAGGCCGCTGGGCAGATACGCTGGGGATATCCAGCGTAACGCGGGATGAATGCCGAACCAATCCATCAGGGCGACGATGTGCGCGGCAAACCCCACGCTGACCGCCATGTTCGAAAAAGCGTATTCCAGGATCAGGTCCCACCCGATGATCCAGGCAATCAGCTCGCCCATAATGACGTAGGTGTAGGTGTAGGCGCTGCCGGCGATCGGGATCATCGACGCAAGCTCCGCATAGCAGAGACCGGTAAACGCGCACACCACCGCGACCAGCAGCAGCGAAACCGCCAGCGCCGGTCCCGCGCCCGGACGGCCGAGCATCGCCGTGTGATGCACCAGATAATCCAGCACCGGCGTATTCAGGATGGAGGAAGTATCGAAGCGTTCGCCGGCAATGGCCGTACCGATGACTGTAAAAATGCCGGAGCCAATGACCGCGCCGATGCCCAGCGCGGTCAACGACAGAGGCCCCAGCGTCTTCTTCAGGCTATGCGCCGGGTCTTCCGAATCGCGAATGAGCTTGTCGATGGATTTTGTGGCGAAGATCTGTCGCGACAGGGCACTGGCTCCTGAAAATAGATTCCGCTCCATCCACTGCAATTCGCCGGGCCGCGCGGACCGCGATCCGGTGTAACTGTTTGCCTAGCGCTTGCTTGCGGCCTTGGCCAGCTTCTTGACCTTCTGCTTGTTGGCGCCACGCGGAGTGGTGCGCTTGGTCG
>JAJZCP010000254.1 GCA_021846065.1 Acidobacteriota bacterium | reverse complement strand
GGATCGCTCTGATTCATTATCCTGTAACGCAGACTCCCATTCCGCACGCGAGCCGCGCCAACTATATTTTGAGTCCGCAATGGGGTCTGAACTATTTTGTCATCCCCTATGGCGCTCTGATCCTGGCAATTCCATTCATTCTGTGGCGCGGCGCCGTGCAACCCCGCCTGCGTCCGCTCCTGTTCGGCTTCTGGCTGGCATTTCTGGTCGGGCTGGGCGGCACCACGCCGGTGGCGCATTTGCTGCTGGGCCGTGCCTTTCAGGTCATCACCATGGAGCGCTTCAGCTACTGGGCGACGCTGCTGGCCCTGCCGTTCGTGGGCTTGCTGGCCGCGGAGCTGATCGCCCGCTTCCGCGTCGCTGCCGTGGTCAGCCTGATGGTGCTGGCCGCCTTTACCTGCGGCTTTGGCGTGGCCTGGTCCACGTACAAGCCGGCCGATGCCTCGAACTTCAGTGTGGATTCGGCAGCCGCATGGCTGAACCGCGATGGGCATGATCAGTACCGCTACGTCACCCTGGGCTTCGGGAATAAAATCTCCCGTCTTGCGGTGCTGACCGACGCCAGCAGCGTGGATGGAGAATGGAACTCCGGCCGCTTACTGCCGGAGCTGACACAGAACGGCGCGGGAGCCCTGACCAGCTCGAAATACTTCGGCAGCGGCGGCATGAAGGCGCTGCGCGCGATTCTGCGGCATGCCGACCACTATGGCCTGAAATGGGTGCTGGTCCATGATCCTTCCTACGACCCGCTGCTGACCTTCGCCGGCTGGCGTCCGGTCGATGACCTGGAAGACCGCACGATCGTCATCTGGAGCAAGGACGGCGTGCCGCCGGCCCAGCCCATTCCTTCGCCACAAAAGCCGCCGCACTGGCAGGGCGTGCTGTGGGGCACGCTGCCGTTTGGCAGCAGCCTGCTGGCCATTCTGATCGTGCTGATTCCCGACGGACGGCCGGAGGTGGAAGACGATTCCGCTCCGCCCGCGGGTCAGCCGCTCGTTCCCGGGACGGTGCTGTCATGAAGCGCGGCGCTCTGCTGGCTCTCATTCTTGCGGCGTTGACCGTCGTGTTCATCGTGATTGGCACACTGCATCCCAACGCGGCTGCCCGGCAATTTGCCGGCGGGGAAGGTCTGCTCAGCTCGGCCTCCACACCGGAGGCTGCGGCGCGCAAGCTGGGCAGCGAGATCGAACTGCGGGCCTGGCAGCGGGCTTATGACAGCCTGGGCAATAAGGCGAAGTTCACGGAGCAGGAGTTCTTCCACGACATTACGGGCTATCACGAGAGCCTGCGCACCTACGCCACGCTCGAAAGCTACGAGGTCTTTCCCCAGCACGCCACGGCCAACGACGCGGACGTGCAGTTGCAGCTCCACTGGGCGACAGTGGTCGGCTCCTTTACGGATACGCGCAATCTGCACCTGGTCCGCAACGGCGACCGCTGGGTCGTGGAGTGGCCGCTGGTCCACTCTCCGGTGGTGCCACCCCAGGTGATCGCGGTGAACTATCTGCGCTGGGATGTCATCTACCGCGGCGCGGGCGATGACTGGGGTATCCAGGATGTAGAAGCACCGCACGTGCGGATCGTTGACATGCATCCCGTACAGCGCGCCGCCGGGGTTGTCATTCTTGGCGAGCTGCTGAATGAAGATATCGTTCCGGCCTACGTCTCGGTACGCGCGACGCTGCTGAAAAAAGACGGCACGCCGATCGCCAGCGAAGGCAGCTTCGACAAGATCTCGCACGTGCTGCTGCCCAAGCAGGTGACACCTTTCCTGATCAGCTTTCCGGACAAGACGCTGTCAGATGTGGGCAGTATCCGCATGGAGCCCATCTCGGCGCTGGTTTCGGCATCAGCGGATCCTGTCATTGAAATTCAGAACCAGCAGCTGCATCCCATTCCCGACCCCGCTCTGACCGGGCAGCTAATGAATGAGAGCGGCCAGATCGTCAACGTCGCTCATGTCATCACCTCGTTCTACAACCAGAGCGGACAGGTCGTCTGGATTGCCGACCAGTACACCAATCGCGCGCTGGTGCCGCAGACTCCAGTTGCTTTCCGGATTCCGATTCCGGAGGATTTAGCGCACAGCATCAGCAGTGAGCGGACCGTGGTGGCTACCTATCGCGCCAGGGGCGTCCAGTAATGCGCGTGGGCAGCATGGCGTGCGCGGCGTGGCTGGCGCTCTGGGCCGCTGGAGCCATGGGCCAGACACTGCAGCCACCGAAGACCGTGGCCGCCGGCAGCGCAGTCTCGATTCCAACCACCGGCAGCGGTCCGGCGGACGTGTATATTGTCGGCCCGGGCCAGGTGCTTCATCAGAAAATCCAGCTCGGCGAAACGGTCGCAATTCCGCAGGGGACGCTATATGCGGCCGGACGCTATCTAGCCATTCTTTCGGGAGAATCGGTGCGCGGGCACTGGGCGTTTGATGTGACTCCCTCGGCTGATCTGCAGAAGATAAGTTTTCTGGCGCGTCCGTCCCGCCTGCCGGTCGGGCAGGCCAATGGGGTGAGCGGGACCGTCTACCTGTTCGACGCCTATGGCAATCTGATCTTGAATCCCGTCCCGGTGATGTTTGAGTATGCGGCGCCGGGTGGCACGCCGCAGCAGAGGACAGTTACGACCCGCGACGGCGTCGCCTCTGTGGAAATGAATTCCTCTTCCCGCCAGGGAAATGCCAATTTTGTGGCTCACGCGGGAGCTGTTACCAGTACACGTGTGGTGGAGCAGGTGCCGGGCGATCCCTGCAGCCTGCGGATGACCGCGCAAGCCGACGGCAACCAGATTCTGCTGAAGACTGACCCCGTGCGCGACTGCAGCG
>JAJZCP010000026.1 GCA_021846065.1 Acidobacteriota bacterium | reverse complement strand
ATTTGGCGATATTTTGATTAAAAAACACACAGGGTTTGAAACGGCGATGAACGAAGCGGCCAGAAGCGGCTCCGACGACTGGCGCTGAACTTCGGCGCAGGTATCTCACGAGGCTCAGCCGCGGCAAGCAGGGCCGCTCGTCGGCTATTCTGTCCTCATGCAGATCAATGAGATCCAAGCGGCAATCCGTGAACAGGGGCTGGATGGCTGGCTGTTCTATGACCATCATCACCGTGACCCGATTGCCGGGCGTGTGCTGGGACTGGACCCGGCGGCACATGTAACACGCCGCTGGTACTACTTTGTGCCAGCCAACGGCGAGCCTAAGAAGCTGGTGCATCGGATTGAGTCCTTTCGGCTCGACGCGTTGCCGGGAGTGAAGCGCGCCTACTCGTCCTGGCAGGAGCTTGAGGCGGAGCTGCAAGCGATGCTGGTTGGCGCAGAGAAGATTGCCATGCAGTACTCGCCGCGCAACGCGATTCTCTACCTCTCGATGGTGGATGCCGGAACGGTCGAGTTTCTGCGCGAGCTGGGCAAGGAGATTGTCAGCTCGGCGGACCTGGTAAGCCGTTTTGAGGCCGTGCTAAGCGAGGAACAGATGGCCTCGCACGCCGCAGCGCAGCGGGTTATCGACGGGGTTCTGAAAGCAGCGTGGCAGGAGATTGGCGTGCGCGTGCGAGCGGCAGATCGCAGCGGCGGGTTCACCGAATACACGATGATGCAGTGGCTGGCCGAGGCTCTGCGGCGTGAGGGACTGGTGTGGGAGAACGGTCCGAACGTCAGCGTTGGCCCGAACAGCGCCGACTCGCACTACGAGCCGACTGCGGAGCGTTCACGCGCCATCCGCAATGGCGATTTTCTGCTGATCGATATCTGGGGTCGGCAACAAAAGCCGCTCGCCGACGGCAAGCCTGCCATTCACTACGATGTAACGTGGACGGGCGTGATTGGACGCGAGCCAACCGAGCGCGAGCAGGCGGTTTTTGCCGCGGTCAGGGCAGCGCGCGATGCGGCGATCTCCTTGGTCGAGAATGCCTTTTCCGCCGGTCGTGAGATTCGCGGATTTGAGCCGGATCAAGCCGCGCGCCGAGTAATTGCAGCGGCAGGTTTCGGCGAGTATTTCACCCATCGGACCGGGCATAATATCGCCGCTGAATTGCACGGAACGGGCGCGCATCTGGATGACTTGGAGACGCACGACGAGCGTCTGATCCTGCCGCAAACCTGCTTCAGCGTGGAGCCGGGAGTGTATCTGCCGGGCGAGTTTGGCGTGCGCAGCGAGATCAATATGTTGACGGAGGCAGGCCGCGCCTGGGTGACCGGGGCGCGACAGAGGGAGCTGGTGCGGATTTGAGCGCTTCCGAACAGGAGAACGTATCGCGTTCCCGGCGTAATCTCTGGGTGCTGGCCGTGGTCCTGTGCGTCTTTCCGGCACTGATTCTTGGCGCGCTGCAATGGTTCATGGCCAGTGCGCGGAAACAGGCAGCGGCTGATCCGGCAATCTTTGCTGCGCAAAGCTCGGCAGCCGTGGTGGCTCGTCTGGGCACGCCGATTGTTCCTGCCTGGCCGATTCAAGGCTGGGCGCGCTCGCAAAAAGGCAACGGTGCAGCGCAACTGACCATCGGGCTGAGTGGGCCAAAGGGGCTGGGCACGCTGACCGAGATTGCCCGGCAGCAGGCCAGGCAATGGCGCGTTTGTCAGCTTGAATTTGCCGCTGAGAGTGGCTCTCCGATCCAACTCATCTCCGATAGTAGCCGCCATTGCACGCCGTAAGCGCACACCGCAGGCCAGGGCAGCTTCGCCTCGCTGAACAGCCGCGTATCGTGGTATGCTCCAGCCATGTCCTGCGATGAGCAGACAAGAGGTGCGGCTTGATCCAGAAATTTGCCATGCGGAGCGAAGATACGGCAGCCGAAGCGCTGTTGCCGCGCCCATGCCAGAGCCGCCCCAATCTCTTCTCCGGCGATTAACCTGATCCAATCTTCCTGATTTCGGTGCGGGCCGCCAGGCGCTTGTGCGGCGTTTGCTCGCGTCCCGGTCGCGCAAAGGCTTTTGTGATGCATCCGACAAGGACGCATCGCCAGTCTGAGTGAAAGCCACAACCAGAAGGATCAAGATACGGAGAGGGATATGGATCGCCAGGCATTGCATGCGGCCTTTGGGCCAAAGTTGAAGGGAAATTTGCCGGGACCGAAGGCGGCAGCCGTGGTTGCGCGGGACGAGGCGCTGATGTCACCCAGCTATACGCGCGGGTATCCGCTGGTGGCCAAGCGCGGTCGCGGACTCCGCATCGAGGATGTGGACGGAAATGAATTTCTGGACTTCGCAGCCGGAATTGCTGTGACTTCTACCGGGCACTGCCATCCCGAGGTGGTGGCTGCGATTCAAAAGCAGGCAGGCGAACTGCTTCATCTGTCTGGCACGGATTTTTATTACGAGCTGATGCCGCAGTTTGCCGAGCGGCTTTCGGCGATTGCTCCCATGAAAGGGCCGCATCGATTCTACTTCGGCAACTCCGGCGCAGAAGCATTGGAGTGCGCGCTGAAGCTGGCGCGATATCACACCAAACGGCAGCAGGTCATCGCGTTTTACGGGGCGTTTCATGGACGAACAATGGGCGCGCTAAGCCTGACGGCTTCCAAACCGCAGCAGAAGCGTCGCTTTGCTCCGCTGGTGCCAGGCGTGACGCATGTGCGCTATCCCTATACCTATCGCGGCTGCTCGGGCGGACCTCAGGCCGAAGAAGCCTTTGCGCTGGGCTGCGCGCGCTTCATCGAAGAGAAGCTTTTCAAGACTGTACTCGCTCCGGAAGAGGTGGCGGCAATCTTTGTCGAGCCGATTCAAGGGGAAGGCGGTTATGTGGTGGCGCCGACCGTCTTTATGCAGGAACTGCGCGCCATCTGCGACCGGCACGGAATTCTGCTGGTCGCCGACGAGGTGCAGTCCGGCGCGGGACGCACGGGCAAGTGGTGGGCCATTCAGCATACCGGCGTGGAGCCGGATATCGTCTGCTCCGCGAAGGGAATTGCTTCGGGAATGCCGCTGAGCGTCTGCATGGCCAAGGCCGAGGTCATGGACTGGGTGCCCGGTTCCCACGCCTCCACCTTTGGTGGCAATCCGGTGGCGATTGCCGCGGCGCTGGCGACGATGGATATTCTCGAACGCGAAGCCATTCCCAATGCAGCCAAGGTTGGCGCGGAGATTCTCGCGCGGCTCGAAGGCTGGAAGCAGACGCATCGCAGCGTCGGCGACGTGCGCGGACGCGGGCTGATGATCGGGCTGGAACTGGTGGCCGACAAGGCGACGCGCGAAGTCGCGCCCAATCTGCGCAACCGCGTGGAAGAGCTGTGCTTTGAAAAGGGTCTGCTCATCCTCGGCTGCGGCGAAACCTCGATCCGGCTTTGCCCTCCTCTGATTGTCAGTCGTGAAGAGGCGACCGTAGCGCTGGACATTCTGGAAGAAGCGCTCGGCGAAGCCGAGGCAGAGATATTCGGGCGATAGCAGCAGCGTCGCTTCCCTGCGTGGGAAGTTTTCAATGAATCTTCCCTTAACGGTTACCCGTGCGGATGGCATGCAAGCTGCACGGGTTGCCGGGCATGGCGCTGGTTACCAACATTGCCGGAGCAGCGGGAACGACGAGCGGAAGCTCGGGCGTACCGACGGACTCCGGTGGCATTGCCGGTCTGCTGGCGGCGTTGACGGCGATACCGGGCAGCCCGATCTCTCCACAACAGACCCAGACAGCCCACTCCGCCAGCGGCGCTCCGGTTGCTCCCACGCCGGGAAGCGCGGGCAGTGCAGGTGCCGAGCCACAGAAGGCTCTGTGGGCCAAAGTCTTTGATTTTTACCAACATGCATCCGTGGATGGAGAATCGGCGCTTGGCGCCGGACAAGCGCTCACGGTTGTGTCCGCGCAGGATACTGCCCAGCGTTCCGGGACTGTGCAAGCAGCTACGACGCAAATGGCTGCGCAGCAAGCGGCTGTGGCCACTGCAACGGCGTCCGGGATGGAGGTTGGCAGCCTGGCCGCGACCGAGAGTATGCTGGCCGCTTCTCAGGTTTTGCCAGCCACTTCCCCGGCGGCCGCACAAACAAAGGTGATTTCGATTCGAGCCGAGATTACTACGGCTGCGCTTAAGACGTCCTCTGCCAAGATGCACTCGGCAACCCAAAAGGAGGCAAGCGCAGCACAGAAGAGCGTTGCGTCTCCGGCTTCGTCGAGCGGGATGCATATAGCCGCTCCAGTGCCTCCGATGCCGGCACCGATTCCAGCGCTGCTTCCAACACCATCCAGATCAGCCCAGTCCAGCTCAGCCCAGTCCATCTCAGCCCAGCCCAGCCCAGCTCAGTCCAGCTCAGCCCAGTCCATCTCAGCCCAGCCCAGCCCAGCTCAGTCCAGCTCAGCCCAGTCCATCTCAGCCCAGCCCAGCCCAGCGTCGTCCAGTGCTCCGCTGCCCGGCGGATTGGCCTTCGGAGCAAGTGCTGTCGATGCGGGCTTGGCCAGTGGGCGGGAAGCCTTCCCGACGACTCTACCGCAGCCGATCAAATCGGGCGTGGTGCAATCCGGATCCAATCCTCCCGGTCAGCCTGGCCAGCCCAGTGCTCAGCTTGGGAACAGTGGCAATTTTTCCGCCGCCATGGCGCAGACGACCTATGTGGGCGTGGATGGGGCAGCCAAGCTGGGGAAGTCGGCCCAGCCTATTCCGCCCGCCGTCGCCACGATGCGATTGCCCGAGCTGGCAGCCGGTGAACGGTCACTTCCCGCAGCTTCGACGCAGTTGTCGGCGGCCTCCAGCGCTTCCCAGTCGATTGCCGACGTTACCGGCAAGCCCGTCTCGCCGACGATTCCATCGCAGTCCGTCTCCACTCAAGCGAGCCAGACAGGCACAGGCGCAGCCAATATAACCGCTTCGGGCACAACCACGACGAGTTTGCCTTCGTCGTCGGGTGGGCCAACGACGCAAGGCCAGGATTTGGGTTCGGCATCGACGTCTGTATCGGCTTCGGGATCAGGAACCGGGCATATTTCCGCCTCCGATTCCTCTGCGGCTTCAAAGTCCGGCGCGTCGATGCATGGCGCGGCACAACCCTCGGGGAGCGCACCGCAGGCCGGAACCTGGGCCGCAACGATGGCGGGCCATCCCGGAGAGAGTCCGGCAATGGTCATGGGCGCAACGGTCACCGGAGCTACTTCTGGCGCAACTTCCGGCGCAGCATCGGTGACCGCGACTCCAGCCAATGGACACTCGGCTCCGGCGCAGCATCCCGGGCAGGTCTTTGAGTCGCTGGATGCGGCCACTGGAGCCTGGAATCCGGTCCAGACCGCGAGGATGGCGTCGGGTGGGACGAGTCTTTCGGTGGGCTATCAGGATGCGCGGCTAGGGTATGTGGAGCTGCAAGCGCGTCAGATTGCGGGTGGGGTTCAGGCCACGCTGGTGCCTAGTTCAGAGGCTGCGCGCCAGGCGCTGGAGGGTCAGCTTGGATCGCTTGGAGGCTGGCTGGCGCAACGGGCGACGCCGGTCGATCGGCTGGCCGTCGGGATGCCGTCGAGTATGGCGGCGATGACGACCGATCACGGCGGAGCGATGAACTCAGGCGGAGCCATGGATCAGGGGCGCACGCCGAATTCGAGCCCTATGGAAAGCATGGCGCAGGCCGCGCAGCAGGGATTGGCGGGCGGTGCTTCGGAGCGCGGTTCGGAGCGTAGTTCCAGGCAGAGTGCGGGCGAGAGTGCAGGTGGAAATCGTCCTGGCCTCAATGCCGTTGGAGCGGTTGGCGGAGTCGAGTCAGGTTCTCTCACTCCAGCAGGATTTTCCCCGGCCACACTGGAGCGTGGAAGCGCCGAGCACGCCATGCAGAACGAGATGCGTGTGGAGGCGGCTCGCATCGGGGTGGGTCAGACGATCTCGGTTCGCGCATGACGGGAGACTCAAAGCGTGAAAGCAGGAAGCTTTGAGATGGAACAGTATCTTTCCAATGAGAGTTTCTCCATCGCTCGGGGTTGTCTTTGGCACGGCAGACGCAACAGTAGAACCGTCGAGGATCAAAAGCTCGGAGATGCAAAAGGAGTAAACGATGGGTCAGTCAGCGATCATGGGCATGCTCTCGGCATGGAATTCCGGGACAAAGCCACAGGCAGAGGTCAGCGGTTTGGCGAGTCCGGCGACTGCCAGTTCGACGCAATCCGGCAGCTCGGCAAGCGACGCAACGACGGGAATTACGGCGAACGACTTTCTCACGCTTCTCGTGACTGAGATGCAGAATCAGGATCCAACAGCCGACGTCGATCCGAACGCCTACATCAATCAACTGGTGCAGATCAACAGTCTGGAGCAGCTGATATCGATTAACCAGAATATCTCGGCAATTGGCTCCGGCAGCAGCTCCGGATCAGGCTCAGGATCAGGCTCTGGCACAGGCTCAGGATCAGGCACAAGCTCGGGCTCCGGCACAGGTGCGGTGACCCTGCCAACCGGCGTGACGGGTAGCGCGATGAATGCCGGGCCTGGCGTCTTGCCAGGTAGTCCGGCGACGTCTTCTAGCGCGGCTCAGACAAGGAGTCTCGATGCGGCAGCGGTTCGGGCATCCGCCAAGGTGGTACATGGAAACATGAGTGTGCCGCCCGTCTCCGCAGCGGCTGAAACCGTAGCCAGCGCTCTGGCACATCCGGCAGCGATTCATTCGGCTCGGCCCACCGGTTTCGGGCATGCCATTCGGGATATTCCGCTGGCCAGGTTTACGGGTAGTTCTCGCTGAATCAAGCGGGATCGGGTGTCGGCGACGTCGGATTCTGACGTGCCATCGCGCAAGGCAGTCAACAGCAGGACAACAATTCAGGAGGAGAGACTGTGGCAAGTTTTTATATTCCGCTTACGGGGTTGAATTCCGACGCAACGGCGCTGAACACCATCGCCAACAACCTGTCCAACATGAACACGACGGGCTACAAGGATCAGACCGTCAATTTTTCGGACTTCTTTTACCAGCAGATCGGTCAGACCGGATCGGGCAATCCGATTCAGCAGGGTTCCGGCGTACAGACGGCCGATATTGCCTCAAACTTTACGCAGGGCAACGTGAATGCGACCGGAACGGCCAGCAATATGGCCATCGATGGCAACGGGTTCTTTGTGCTGAGCGCGGGTAACGGAGCCAATTTGTATACGCGCAATGGCAACTTCACGATGACGGCAAACGGCGGACTGGTCTCTCAAGATGGTCATGCCGTGATGGGCTATCCGGCAACCAATGGCGTGGTGAATACCAACGCGCCGTTGACCGCGTTGTCCATCCCGGTCGGGCAGGTGGAGCCACCCGCGGCGACAACCTCCATGAGTATGACGGCTAATCTCAGTTCGGCAGCGGCCGTCGGTACATCGGTGCCAAGCCAGATAACGCTCTACGATTCATTAGGACAGAGCCATGTGGTGACGATCAATTACACCAAGACCGGCACCAATACCTGGAGCTACTCGATCTCGCTGCCACCTGGGGATCAGACAGGCTCCGGAACCTCGACCAACACCACCGGGACGCTGACCTTCAACAGCAGCGGCAATCTGGTGACACCGGCCAGCAATGTGACCGGCATCAGCTTCACCGGACTTGCCGACGGAGCTTCGAATCTCACCTTTGGATGGAACCTGTACAACACGGCAGGCAATTCGACGCTGACTCAGGTGGATGCTGCTTCGGCGGTTTCAGCCACGAACCAGAATGGCTATGCCAGCGGCGAGTACCAGAGCTTTGCCGTCAACTCCGACGGCACGGTGGTGGCCACCTTCTCGAACGGGGAACAGCAGGCTGTCGGTCAGGTGGCGCTGGCCACGGTCGTCAATCCGCAGGGGCTGCGCATGTTGGGTAACGGCGAGTATGCCACGACGCTGGCCAGCGGATCAGCGGTCTCGGGTGTCTCCGGAACAGCGGGTCTTGGAACGATTCAGGGTGGCTCGCTCGAGCAGTCGAATGTGAATATTTCGACCGAGTTCTCCAACCTGATCATTGCGCAACGTGCCTTTGAAGCCAATTCGAAGGCGGTCACCACCTTCGACACGGTCGCTCAGGACACGATCGACATGGTTCGCTGACGGTTGATTCGCTGAAGACGGGCGCGCAAAGCTGAGTCACGCCCGTGGCGGGAAGCAGAAGAAAGACGTGAGGCAGGATGGGCCGAGTCAGAAATCCTCGGCCCCCTCGTCACTGCCCAACAAGCCGAACCACCTCAGCCACTCTCGGGGGTCGCACCATCCCCACTCCACGCCCGCTCCTCTGGCGATTGGCTGCAATTCTGAGAATTTTCTTATAAGCATCTCCCCATTCCGGTCCGTCGATTGCTCCTCGGAGTTGCGAACTTCACTTCCGGACGGCATATGGCATCGGTCTCACCCATCTCTTCCTCGGAAAGCACGCTTCGTCCGATTCCTCCGGCGCTTGCTGCGGAGTCGGCTCCATCGGCGGCATCGGTTGACGCGCACGGGCTGGTTCCGACCGACGCTGCCGGGCGCGGCGCGGGCGGACATCTTTCGGAAGCAAATTCCGTGCGTTCCCTGAACACCGAGCAGGATATGGATCCCGTGCCGGCGATCTTTCTGCCGTTGCCGGTTGCAGTTTCGGTCGCCATCCCGTTGCGGAACTTTCGTGTGCGCAATCTGCTGGCGATGTCGGCGGGCACGGTGCTTGAGTCGCAGTGGGCACATGGCGAAGATATGCCTCTGGCCTCCGGCGACGTGCAGCTTGCCTGGACAGAATTTGAAGTGATCGAAACCCAGCTTGCCGTCCGTGTGACGAGGCTGGCATGAGCGGAGGCATCCAGGTGACACAACCGACCGGACGAGTGCGATCAAGCCAATGCGCTGCCCAAAACCCGGGCAGACATGCAACCCAAAGTGCGGCGGCTGTTTCCATGCCGCCGACCAGCGCGAGGCGGCCAGCCGCGGTCCGTCCGCAGAGCGCTTCGTTGCCAGCCACCCCACCCCCCACAGTGTCAGTGGTTCGGCGCGCTCGGGTGCAGGCAGCCACGGAAGCGGTTTCGCCAACGCGTCCTCCGACCCGTTTGCAGGCAGCGATGACGCGGATGTTCCGGCGCTGTGCGCAGCTTGGTCGGCTTGGCTGGACCGGGAGCCTGGCCATTTTTCAGAAGCTGGTGGCGCAAAGGATCTTGCGCGGCCATCGAGGACCGGATGGAGCGCCTCGGCTGCGTGTATTGGATCAGTGTTCGGTCGCTCCCAAGACGCGTCTGCTGCTGGTTGAAGTCGATGGGCAGCGACTGCTGCTGGCAACCGCGGGCGAGCAGGCTCCGACGATGCTGTTCCTGCCACAGGCTTCTGGTGCGCGGAAGCAGCGCGGAAGCGCAGAGAAATCCGTTGTCAGAGAGGCAATGCCTTCATCGCCCAAGTCGCAGCCGGCGCGATCGCTGCGATCGGAGCGGCTGGGGCGGACGGCGCCGACGAGCGCCTCGGTCGAGTCGTCGAGGTGGCCCGTGCAGCCGGCGCTGGGAAGTGAGATCCAGTGAGCGCGCTTCTTTTGATGATGCGGGTTGCAGCGCCGCGCGCGGTACCGTTGCTGCCCGATCTGAGCACCCGTCTGCGGCCTGGAGACTCGACGCCATGGGCGATTCTCTTTGTGCTCACCGTGATCACGCTGCTGCCTGCGCTGATGATGGCCGTCACGCCGATGGTGCGGCTGATGGTGGTCTTCCACTTTCTGCGTCAGGCGCTGGGCACACAGACGGCTCCCTCGAACAGCACGCTGCTGGGTCTGGGCATGGTGATGACCTGGTTTCTGATGCAGCCCGTGCTGGTGCAGGTCGAGCAGCAGGCAGTGACGCCCTATCGCGAAGGCAGGGTGACGGGCTGGCAGGCGATCGATCAGGGAGTGACGCCGATCAAAGCGTATCTGCTGCGCTATGCGCGCGAGAAAGACCTGGCCCTGTTTACCGCTGCCGGGCAGATTCCGCGTCCCAATCAGCCGATGGACCTGCCGATGCGCGTCGTGATGCCAGCCTACATGCTTTCGGAGCTGAAGTCGGGATTTGCCATTGGAGCCGTGCTGTATCTGCCATTTTTGTTGATCGATATGGTGACGGCCGCGGTGACGACTTCGATCGGCATGTTTCAGTTGCCGCCGGTGGTGATCTCGACTCCGCTCAAGATTTTGCTGTTTGTGATTGTGGACGGATGGAATCTGGTGGCCGGTTCGCTGCTGAAGAGCTTTTAACCTCGCGCGCTGGATAAGGCGGGAGTATCTCCCGGAAAACGTGCTTTGGAAATCTCTGCATGGAGGAAGTAAATGACGCCCGATATGGCTGCGGAAATGATTCGGCAACTGCTGAAGGAATCGATGATCGTGGCGACGCCGGTGCTGGCGGCGACGGTGCTGATCAGCTTCGTGCTGAGCCTGTTGCAGACCCTGACCTCGTTGCAGGACCAGTCGCTGACCTCGGTGCCGAGGCTCTTTGTGGTCGTCGGTCTGCTGGCCGTGGCGATGCCGTGGTTCATCCATCGTCTGACCGGGTACACGCATGTGTTGTATGACAACCTGGGCCGCTACACCCACTGAGCGCAGACATGGCAAACCAGGATGACAGGGAATGGGAGTGGCAGCGATGGAGACGGCACAGATTCAAGAGGTGGCCCGCAACTGGAGTGCGGTAGCTTCGACGCTGGTGCTGATCCTGATCCGCGTGAGCGTGGTGCTAGCGATCGGGCCGCTGTTTTCCTCACGTGTCTTTGCAGCGCGCACCAAGATCGTCCTGGCCGTGTTGATGACCTGGCTGCTGGTCCCGGTGGCGATGGCGCAATCGAAGCCGCCCGTGCTTGGTGTCTCGAGCGTGCTGGCCGAGCTGGCCGTGGGCGGAGTCTATGTGCTGACGCTGGGCATGATGAGCGAGATTCTGTTGCTGGCCGGGCAGGTGGCCGGGGTGCAATTCAGCTTCTCGCTGGTCAATCTGCTGGATCCCAGCTCGGAGATTCAGACGCCGCTGCTCGCGGATCTTTTCCAGCTTTTTGGCCTTTGGATACTCTTTGCCGCGGGGCTGGACCGTGTGTTTCTTGATTCGCTGATTCACAGCCTGCGCATCCTTCCGCCGGGCAGCTTTACGCTGCGGTCCGAGACGCTGGCCCACGGTCTGATGCCGATGCTCTCCGGAGCCTTTTTCGCCGCCTTGCAACTGACAGCGCCTCTGCTGGCGGTCACCGTTCTGGTCGATATTGCAGTCGCTCTGGTCGGGCGACTGGCGCCGCAGTTGCCGGTGATCTCGCTGACCATTCCGCTCAAGACGCTGCTGGGCCTTGCCGTGCTGGTGGGCACGCTGGCGTTGTGGCCGCGTTATCTGGAAGCACGTTTTGACGACCTGCTGATGGCTGCCGAACGCCTGCTGATGCAGGCGGTGCGAGGCTAACGGTGGCTGGCGATCGTACAGAAAAAGCCACTCCCCAGCGACGCGACAAGGCGCGGCGCGAAGGAGATCTGGTTCACAGCAAGGAGTTGACCGCGGCGGCGGGAACGCTGGCCGGAGTGATGCTGATGCGCTTTGCCTGGACGGAGTTTCTGGCGCGCTGGGCGGGGTCCATCGAAGGAGCAATGGGATTGGGTGGCGCATCGCACTGGGAGGATGCCACGATGGCCAGCACGATGACGCTGTTGCGCACGCAGATGGGTAGCGTGCTGGCGCCGTTTGGACTGGTCGGTGCTGCGGTGGTGGTGGGCACGCTGGGTGCAGGAATTTTGCAGACCGGAGGAGTGCAGTTTCATCCTCAGGTGCTGGGCTGGAAGCTCAATCGCGTGAGTTTGCTGGCCAACGGGAAGAATCTCTTTTCGCTGCGTGCGCTGGCGCGTCTGGGCAAGTCGATGGTGCCAACGGCAATTCTTGCGGTCCTCGTGATCGCGCGGATCCAGCATCAGTGGCAGGTCGCGCCGTTTTCCACAGAGCGGATGATCCTGTTGGGCAACGATGTGTGGACGCTGCTGCTGGTGGCGGCGTGGGTGATGTTTGGCTGGGCGCTGGTGGACTACGTGGTGGAGTGGCGCAGCCGTGAGCAACGTCTGCGCATGAGCCGTGAGGAGATGCGCGAAGAGTTTCGCGATACGGAAGGCAATCCGCAGATTCGCGGCAGAATCCGCAATCTGCAACGCCAGGCGCGACGGCGTCGCGTGAAGCAGGATGTGAGCAAGGCTGCCGTAGTCATCACCAACCCGACCCATTATGCCGTGGCTTTGGGCTTTGACTTCGAGACGATGGAAGCGCCCAAGGTGCTGGCTAAAGGGCGCAATCTGATGGCCGAGGAGATCAAGCAGGAGGCACGCTGGGCGGGAGTTCCTGTGATCGAAAATCCGCCGCTGGCGCGCTCTCTCTTTCGGGTCGTCGAGCCTGGGCAATCGATTCCGGTCGAGCTGTATGCGGCGGTCGCTTCGATTCTGGCCTATCTCTATCGCCAGCGCGTGATGGATAGCGCCAAACATCGACGCACCCAGGCCGCTGCGCCCAAAGCGCCCCGCGCCTCTGGCGAGCCGCCTCCTGCGGCGCGCATCTCTGGCCTGACCCGCAGACGCGGAAGGCCAAGCGCAGCCAATCAGACGACGCAGGCGGGAAATCGAGCGAAGAAGCCGACCCGGTCACGGACCGGTCGGGATGAGCAGAAAACAAATCGTGGAGGCGAACAATGAGCACGGTAGCCGTGGCACCGACGATGCAGGGAGTCCGATT
>JAJZCP010000253.1 GCA_021846065.1 Acidobacteriota bacterium | reverse complement strand
TCCGATCTTGTGTGGTTGTGTTTAGAACGCGGCGAAAACGGTGAGCAGGACGACCAATAGGCCGAGCAGCGGGCTGAGGCGGTCACGCAGGGCAAAGAGCACAGGGTCTTCGTCGAGTTCGCCGCGCCAGGCAAGCAATCCCATCCGTAGCAGCCAGAGGCCAAGCGGCGGGAGCGCGAGCCAGAGCCGGGCGGCATGAGGATAGAGCAGTTCGGCGTTGGGGTGAGTGATGTAGGCTGCGAAGACGGCCAGCGCAGCGCAGGCCGAAGCTGCTTCGAGGCTTCCGATGGCTACGATATCGGCGACGCGATAGCCGCGTCCTGGGGTCCGTGTGCTGCCTTGCTGGCGCAGGATTTCCAGTTCGTTGAGACGCTTGACCAGAGCCAGAGCAAGAAAGAAAAAGAGAGCGAAGACGGCCAGCCAGGGGGAGATAGGGGTTTGTGTGGCCGCGCCCCCGGCGTAGAGTCGCAGCGTGTAAAGACCGGCGAGCAGAAGGACGTCGGCGATGGCGATGCGTTTGAGCCAAAGTGAGTAGAGCGTGGTGGCTGCGATGTAGATCGCCAGCCAGATGGCAAAAGCGGCGGGAAGCAACGGCAGGAGAAGCGCGGAGCCGATCAGCAGCGCCATAACGAGCAGGATTCCGTCGACGACGCCGAGTTCGCCTGAGGCAAACGAGCGCAGACGCTTGTGACGGTGACGGCGGTCATTGTCGATGTCGAGAAGATCGTTGAGGACGTAACAGGCGGAGGCAGCGCATCCGAAGGCGACAAGAGCGAGCGCACCATGAATGAGGCCGCGAGGCGTCAGGCGATGCGAGAGCAGAAGCGGCAGAAGCAGGAGAAGATTCTTGACCCATTGATGAAGGCGCAGGGTGGAAAGCAGAGATGCGCGAAGCGGCGCGCGATCAAGCAGCGTGGCCTTGACAGGGACATTTGCCCGGGCGAGGGCGCGGCGAAGTCTGTGGGTGGGATTGGCCAGGAAAGCGTGGCGTGCGTGAGTGAGCAGAGGAAGGTCGATGCGCGCGTTGCCGATGTAGTCGAAGGCGGGAAAGAGTTTCTGAAGAACGGCGAGCTTCCGGCAACCAGTGAGATTGCGTTCGCCATCGGAGGCGATTACGCGATCGAAGCAGCGAAGGTGGCTGGCTACGCGCTCGGCGAGGCTTCGATCGGCGCCGGTGACGAGCAGGATGGTGCGGCCCAAGCTGCGCTGGTCGCGGATCAAGCGCAGAACGGCCTTGTTCCAGGGCAGGTGGTTGATGTCGAGAGTAGTCTGCCGGGCGATCTCCTGCTTGAGTCGCGCCCTGCCGCGCGGAAGCAGGCGGGCGACGGCAAGGAGTCGGGCCGGGTGAGTGCGCACGAGAAGCAGAAGAGAGTCCTGAAAGGTGTCGGATTTGATGAGAGTTCCGTCGAGATCGACGCAGAGCGGAACGGACTCCGGGTGGATGAGCGGTGTCTTCGCCTCTTCGATAGAAACTGTGGTGAAAACCGGAGGTGGCATGGGTGAGATCCTGAGGACCATGATAGTCGGATGAATGGGAGAGGGTGAATTTCTGCGGTTTGGCGGATTAGGGTATCCGCGAATTTTTGCGCGTCTTTGGGAGAGTTCTGGCATCTGCTAGGTACGGGCTGGAGGAAACAAAATCCTCCGCTTGACCGTCCTAAGAGAGTAGCGTAACTCTGTACAGAGCTTGCCCGAAGCCGCGATGACGCGCGAATTGAGAGTGATTTTTTCAAATCCTGTAAGGAATGGACAAAGTATCCGTGTCTGAATCCACAATGACATTGAACGAGAATGGTGCACCAGAGCCGGTCCGGGCAGGGTGGCTGCGCCCGCTGATTTACGTTGTGCTGCTGGTTCTGATTGCGGCGGGTGTCTGGCGCGTCTATCAGAATCGCAGGATGGCTGCGCAGCAGATGGCGAAGCAGGCCGATGCGCTGCTGAACCGCCCTGTGCCGGTGCAGGTGACGACGGTGGATCAGAAGCCGATGCCGATCTATCTGACGGCGCTGGGGACGGTGACGCCGTATTACAGCGTGACGGTAAAGGCGCGCGTGAGCGGGCAACTGGATCGCGTGAATTTTATTGAAGGGCAGACGGTGCGCCAGAACGACACGATTCTGGTGGTCGATCCGCTGCCCTACAAGGCGGCGCTGGATCAGGCGAAGGGGACCTTGGCGCATGACGTGGCTCTGCTGCAGGATGCGCAGGCGGAGTACCGGCGATACAAGGCGCTGTATGAAGCTGGGGTTGTCTCCAAGGAGCAGCTTGATCTGGAGTTGGCGACGCAGGGGCAATACGAAGGGGCGATTCAGTCGGACAAGGCGGCGATCGAGACGGCACAGCTTCAGTTGAACTGGTGCACGGTGCAGTCGCCGATCACGGGTAAGATCGGTCTACGGCTGGTCGATCCGGGCAACATTATTACGGCGAATACGACGAATCTGGTGATTATCAACCAGATGCAGCCGATTGCAGTGTATTTTACTCTGCCGGAGAATCAGCTTCCGCAGGTGCTGACGCTGCTGCGGGAGCATCGGCCTCTGGTGGCCGAGGCGTTCGATCGCAGCGATACGACGCGGTTGGCCGCAGGGCAATTACTGACGGCCGACAACCAGATCGATACGACGACGGGAACCGACCGGCTGAAGGCGGTCTTCGCCAATACGGATGAACAACTGTTTCCGAATCAATTTGTGAACATTCACCTGATTCTGGAAGAGAGACCGAGCGCGCTGGTGGTTCCGTCGTCGGCGATCCAGACCGGCAACCACGGCGCGTATGTGTGGACGATTCACCATGACGCGGCGACGAACGCGGATCTCTGCTTTCCACCCTG
>JAJZCP010000252.1 GCA_021846065.1 Acidobacteriota bacterium | reverse complement strand
AAAGAAGATCAGCACGATGAAGGATCTGCTGCCGCTGCTGGAGCAGGTTGCCCGCAACAGCAAGCCGCTCGTCATCATCGCAGAGGATGTGGACGGCGAAGCGCTGGCCACCCTGGTGGTGAACAAGCTGCGCGGCACGCTGAACGTGGCTGCTGTCAAGGCTCCTGGCTTTGGCGATCGCCGCAAGGCAATGCTCGAAGACATCGCCAAGCTGACCGGCGGACGCGCGATCACTGAAGAGCTGGGCATCAAGCTCGAGAGCGTGAAGATTGAGGATCTGGGCCGCGCCAAGCGCGTCACCATCGACAAGGACAACACCACCATCGTCGACGGTGCGGGCAAGGCGGAGGACATCCAGGGCCGCGTCAAGGAGATCCGCAACCAGATCGAAAAGACGACCAGCGACTACGATCGCGAGAAGCTGCAGGAGCGTCTGGCGAAGCTGGTGGGCGGCGTGGCTGTCATCAAGGTGGGCGCAGCAACCGAGACCGAGATGAAGGAAAAGAAGGCTCGCGTCGAAGATGCGATGCACGCCACCCGCGCTGCGGTTGAAGAAGGCATCGTTCCGGGCGGCGGCGTTGCGCTGGTTCGCAGCGGCAAGGACCTGGATGAGCTGCTGAAGACGTTGGAAGGCGACGAGAAGATCGGCGCCCAGATCGTCCGTCGCGCGATTGAAGAGCCACTGCGTCAGATCGTCGGCAACGCCGGCGAAGAAGGCGCGGTTGTGGTGGGCAAGATCCTGGAAGGCAAGGATGACCACTACGGCTACAACGCGGCGACTGGCAAGTTCGAAGACCTGGTGAAGGCCGGCGTCATCGATCCGACCAAGGTCACGCGTACCGCGCTGCAGAACGCCGCTTCCATCGCAGGGCTGATGCTGACCACCGAAGCCATGGTTTCGGAGATTCCTGAGAAGAAGGAAGCTCCGGCGCCGGGCGGTCACGGTGGCATGGACGGAATGTACTAAATGGCAATCGCCCGGTTCGCCGGGCGTGAAACCCTCTGGAAGGCCCCGTGGAGACGCGGGGCTTTCTGCTGTAAGCCGCAGAATCCCAAGAAAATCCACCGAATGGCACAACCTTCGCGTCTCAGATTCGTCGATTCATCAACAGGAGGAAATGCATGAAGCTGAAGCACGTTGTCCCTGTAGCATGCCTCGCCTTTGCCCCCTTTGCCGTACAGGCTGCACCCACCCAGGCCGCTGCCGCGCCCGCAAACAGCGCCGCAATGCCGGCCACGCATTCGGCGAACCGGCAATACTCCCAGCGAGCGCTGGAGATTCTGGCGCGGGTGGAACAGGCCCGGCAGGCGATCGCCGCGAATCAGAATCAGCAGGCGCTGCACGACATTCATCAAGCACTGGCGATCCATAGCCGTCTGATGGCCACGGCGCAAAGCAACGGCCATTCAATCCTGATCCCGCTCTACTGGGAGTTCGACCAGTCCTCAACACTGGGGCCCGTGATGGCACAGCGGAAGGATGCCAGTGCGCCGGCCAGCAAACATCAGCCCGTGACGGTGCAGGCCGCGTCTACGCAGTACACGTTTGTGGCGCTCGATCTGCGGAAGGTGGAGCGGCGCCTGGTGGCGGCGCAGTCCGCGCTGCAGCAAAATCAGGCGCAGCAGGCCGATGTGTCGCTGCGGCACATTGCCGACGAACTGGTAGTGGTCAAGGCGGAAGGCGAGTACCCGCTGCTGGCAGCCCGCGAAAATCTGGGTCTGGCGGAAGTAGCGATCCAGAGCGGACACTATCGCGAAGCAGCGGCCACGCTCAAGGAAGCCTCGGTTACGCTCGATCAGTACGCCTCCAGCAAAGCCTCGCACCGCCCCTATGAGGCGAAGAGCCTGAGCAAGCAAATTGCAGCTCTATCGGCCAGCGTGGAGCACGATCACGCCGGCGCCGCGCAGCAGGTGGACAAGTGGTGGAACGAGGTCAGCACCTGGTTCACCCATCCTATCCACGGATAGTGCACAGAATGCGGGGATGGTCCGGCCAGGCGGTACGGCGGACTCTTCCCCGCCCCTTTTCGTCCGCACCTATCCGTTCCCGGGGAGCCGTCTTTGTTACCGGGTCTGTTTCCCGAAGTTCGAAGAATCGTAGATACTGTTTTTGAGGCCACCACCATTGAAAAAGATTTGGATTTTGTCGGTGACGGTTCTGCTGTGTGCATCCCTGCATGCGCAATCGTCTAGCTCTTCCAGCCAAACCGCCACAGTGGCAAAGCCGGCGCCCGCTCCTACCGCGACGCCCCGCTGGTTTGTGCAAGGCGCAGCCGGAGGCGCTCTGGCAACAGGACTCGCGGGACAGCAGTACATGAATGCAGGATTTGCCGGCATGGGCGGCGCGGGCTATCGCCTGACGCGGCGGCTGACCATTGAAGGCGATGTGGATTACTTTCACAATGGCGTGCCCACGCCGGCCCTGCAGGTGGCCGCAGAGCCCTCGGGCCACTACAACACGATCGCGTTCACCGGTAATCCGATGTTTTACCTGATGCGTGGTCCGAAGTTCGGCTTTTATGCCATTGGCGGCGGCGGTTTTTCCCATATGGCAGCCAGCTTTGGTAAGCCGCTGTCGGGCATCAACTGCAATACGTACTCGCCACTCGGTTACGCCAACTTCACGAATTTCTGCAACGGGACGATCACCGGCTCGTCCTACTCGAGCAACCAGGCGCTCTACGATGTGGGCATGGGCTTTGAGGGACGCCTGTATCCCAACCGCCGCTGGGTTTTGTTCACGCAGGCGCGCTTTTTGCACTATTCAACGCCGAGTAATCAGCTCCCCGGGCCCAGTCTGGGAATGGCGCAGATTCTGGGCGGCATTCGCTGGTAGCGC
>JAJZCP010000251.1 GCA_021846065.1 Acidobacteriota bacterium | reverse complement strand
GAAGAGGGTGCGCCGGCCGATGCGACGCTTGACCACCGATCCCTTGTTGAGATCCAGAAACGTTCCGGAGACGCCCTGGAAGACCGGCAGGGCCAGCAGTTCTTCGGTCTCCACATCGAAGATTCCCGGCGTACCTTCCGGATGCAGCCGTCCCTGACCGAGCACCCGCTTGTTGGTCAGCGCGCCGGTGGGACAACTGACCATACACTCGCCGCAGCTCACGCAACTGGAGTTGCCCATGGGCTGGTTGGCATCAAAGCTGATCGCCGCAAAGTAGCCCTTGCCCTGACGCGCAATCACGTTGTTGTGCCGAATCTCGGAGCATCCGCGCACGCAGCGGTCACAGAGGATGCAGGCGGAAAAATCGACATGAATCGACGGCGAGGAATCATCGGCAGCCAGCACCGGCACAGCGCGCCGGGCAAATCGCGTCGAGGTCACTCCGGCATGCGCCGCCTGTGTCTCCAGCTCGCAGTCGCCCGTCTGCTGCTGGCGCAGGCACGGCGACGGATGATCGCTCAGCATTAGCTCATAGAGCGTCTTGCGCACAGCCTGAATCGGCTCGGTCTCCGTCTTGACCACCATGCCCGGCTCAGCCTTGAAGATGCAGGCGGCCTGCAGCGCGCGCTCGCCGGTATCCACGACGCATATCCGGCAGACGGCTACCGGCGTCTGGTTCTGCTGGTGACACAGCGTCGGAATGGTAATCCCGGCCATCCGCGCTGCATCAAAGACCGTCGTTCCATGAGGCACCTGCACCTCATGCCCGTCGATGGTCACTGTCATCTGCTCGTCGTGATCGCTCACCGGGCCGCACCTCCAAAGCAGATTCCAGCGCGACAGAAGCGCTCTTCCAGGTGCTCCCGCATCAGCTCGGGAAAGTGCTTCATCACGCTTTGAATCGGCGCCGGCGCAATCTGTCCCAGTCCGCAGATCGACGTCATGCGCAGCACTGCCGACAGGTCTTTCAGCATCTGCTGATCTCCATCCCGCACCGTTCCGTTGGTCCACGCTTCCAGCAGGTCCACCAGCTTCTGCGTGCCAATCCGGCACGGCGAACACTTTCCACAGCTTTCGTTGCGATAGAAGCGCACCGCCGTCAACGCCATATCCAGCATGCACGCATCCTCGCTGCAAACCACGACCGCACCCGAACCGAGCATCGAACCCAGGGCCTTCACCTTGTCCCAGTCCAGCGGCGTATCCAGCAGCTCTGCGGGCAGGTAGCCGGACGACGGCCCGGAGGGAGCAAAACCCACAAGCCGCTTGCCCTCCGGTGGGCCGCCGGCATACTCCTCGACCAGTTGCCGATAGCTGATGCCCATGGGCACCTCGAAGACTCCCGGATTCTTTACGTGGCCCGTGACGCCCACAAATTTTACCCCCGGCGCGCCCTGACCATAGCTCTTGTACCAGTCTGGTCCCTTGCCCAGAATCGTGATCGCATGCAGAAACGTCTCCACATTGTTCAGCGCCGTCGGCGACTTCCACAACCCCGCATTGACTGTGCGCGGCGGCTTGTTCCTCGGCTCCGAGCGCTTGCCTTCGATGGCCTCCATCAGCGCCGTTTCTTCCCCGCAGATGTAGCCGCCGGGGGAGACAAAGACCTCCATTTCGTAGGAAAATCCGCTGCCTAAGATATTTTGGCCCAGCAGGCCCATCGCCCGCGCCCGCTCTATCTCTCGGCGCAGGATCTCGGCCTGCAATTCATACTCATGCCGGATGTAGAGATACCCATACTGCGCGCCTACGACGCGCGCGCAGACCATCATCCCCTCAATCACCATGTGTGGCAGATATTGCAGGATGAAGCGATCCTTGATCGTGCCCGGTTCGCTTTCGTCGGCATTGCAGACCACGTATTTCCGTTCGCCACGACTCTTGCGACAGCCGTCCCACTTGATATGCGTGGGAAATCCCGCGCCGCCCATGCCGCGCAACTCGCCTTCCTTGAGCCGCGCCATCACCCCGTCCACATCGCCGCTTTGCATCAGCTCGCGAAAGACGCGATAGTGCTCCTGCTCGCCGGCATAGGGATTGCAGTGGAGCGCAATCCCTTGTTCTTCCGGGCTTCTGGGTGGTTCGCTGTGCTCCTGCGCCGTCTCCTCGCTGCTTTCGCGGACGGCAATCTCGCGCTCGACGAGTCGCGCAGCTTCCTCGGTTGTCAGGTTCTGGTAGTACCGATCGTTGATCGTCACGACGGGGGCATGATCGCAGCGGCCCACGCAACTGATGTCGCGCACACGCACCACCCCGGCCTGGTGAGCAAATCGCCGCTCCAGCTCTGCCTTCATCCCATGCGAACCGAACAGGTGGCAGGTCATGTCATCGCAGACCCGCACATCCACCGTCGCCGGAGGCTTCAGCCGGAAATATGGATAGAAGCTTGCAACCGTATGCACATCGCGCACGGCCACACCGCGGCGCTGGGCAATCCGCTCGATCTCCGACGCAGGAATATATCCCTGCCGAGATTGCACGTGATGCATATCTTCAAAAACACCAGTTGGCTCACCCTCGGCGGGCGAAATTGTTCGCACCTGCGACTCTTGCATCGGCGTTTGCTACCTGTCTTTTGCAGCGTGGGGACTCTGGAACACTGTACATCGGAATACCCGGAGGTGGGGGAGGAATAATTTTGGTTTACATTTTTCGCCGTACGAATTATAACCACAGCGAACACCTCACTCCTGTGCCGTCGTAAGGAAACTCCCCGTGGGTTCTGATTTGCGTCGTTTTTTGTCTTTGCCGTCCCTGCTCACGCTGGCGGCTCTTGCCTTCGCGTTGCCGCTTGCGGCGCAAACCCCTCTCGGCGCCAAGGTCCAGGCTCCGGCTCATGCA
>JAJZCP010000025.1:8996-12765 GCA_021846065.1 Acidobacteriota bacterium | reverse complement strand
ATCCGGATTCGTCAGGTTATAGAGCACGCGCGTCGGGATAAAGGCATACGGCGTAATCGAGCGGACGTCAAAGCGTTCTCTCTTGATGGCTGTCACCCTGGCAGCCACCTGTGCGGCCGGCGCCATGGCGCAGACCAGTCAGCCCCCGTCCGCTCCTCTGCCCGCCTCGCAGGCACCTGCTCCGACCGGCGCCAACAAGATTGCCGTCATTGCCTTTCAGCCGGCCGTCGCTTCCACGAACGAAGGACGAGTTGCCTTCCAGAAGATTCAGCAGCAGTTTGCCCCGAAGCAGGCGGAACTCAAGGGCCTGAACAGCCAGATCGATACGCTCAAGAAGCAGTTGCAGGCCAGCGGAAGCTCCTTGAGCGAGCAGGCGCGGGCTGCGCAGCTTCGCACCATCGACGACAAGGAAAAGGCTCTGCAGCGCCAGGCCCAGGACGCACAGTCCGACTTCCAGCAGGCGATGAGCGATGCCTATCAGGGAATCGCCCAGAAGTTCTACTCAGTACTGCAGGATTACGCGCAGAAGAACGGCTACGGGGTTGTCTTCGATATGAGCTCGCAGCAGACCCCTGTGGTCTGGGCCAGCAAAGGCGCAGATATCTCGCAGGCGGTGGTGAACGAGTATAACCAGCGCTCCGGCATTGCCGCACCGGCAGGTCCTGCCGGCGGTTCTGTGGCCCCGGCACACACGGGCACCACGACCCACCACAGCACGCGTTCGCATTAAAGTTTCTGCCGGGCCATCCCGATACAAGCAGTACTCAGGGATGGTCTGGGGAGCAGATAACTCGGCGGCTTGACTCGGTAGAGTCAGGCCGTCATCTTTCCTGTGGAAAATTCTGTGGGAAAGCCGCCGCATCGAAGCCCTCGCCCGCATCTCCTGCCCTGATTCCGGGCATACCTTTCCTTATGGCGGAGTGCAAAACCCCTCTAATCAAATATTTACGGGTTGTCTAAGAATCGGCTTGCCTGCAGCGTAGCCTTGTGTTTAGCCGCCACACATTTGAAACTTTCCACAAGCTGTTGTGAAAACGGCGTTAACGCGCAGTCCCTGTCCATGCGATTTCCTGCAGGCAGGCCCGGCTTTTTTGCGCAGCAGCCGCGGGTCGGCTGCGCCGTGGCTGCGGGCTGATTTGTCAGCGCCGGACGCGCTGCCTTTAGAGCTTTTGCTGGCGCTGGACTTCCCGCACGCCTGGAACGCGGCGCAGGCCGTTCCTCAGCCGCACCAGGTGGCGCACATCAATGGCATCCACGACAAACTCGACAACGGCCTCTTCGCCGGTGCCTGCTTTGGTATCCACGGCGCGGATGTTGGTTCCATCGTCAGAGATGGTCGCGGTCAGCTCGCGCAGCATGCCTGCGCGATCGTCGCAAAAGACGGTCAGCTTGACGGGATAGGTCGCCGGTGCGGCGGAGCCATCCTCGCTCTGCATGCGCGCCCACTCGACCGCAATTCGCCGGTCGGACTCGTAAAGCAGGTTCTGGACGTTCGGGCAGCTTCGCGCGTGGACGGCAACGCCTTTACCACGCGTCACATAGCCGACGATCTCTTCGCCGCGAATCGGGTTACAGCAGCGCGCCCGGTAAACCAGCAGGTCATTCTGCCCCTCGACCGTCAGCGAGTCGGAGCCTTTGGCGAAGAAGACGCGGCGCACCGTCTCCGACATCGACGAATGCGCGGTTTCGGTCTCCTGTACCTGCACGCTGGTTGACCCTGGGACCATTCGATTCAGGGTCTGCCGCGCTGAAAATTTGCCGAAACCGATGCCGGCCAGCAGATCGGTGGGGTTTGTCAGGCCGGAATCGGCAGCGACGCGGGCGTAATTCGCCTCCGTCAACTGCGCCATCGGCACTTTATATTTGCGGGCTTCGCGCTCCAGCAGTTTGCGGCCAATCTCAATGGCGCGCTCCCGCTGGTGTTCGTTCAGCCAGTGTTTGATCTTGTTGCGGGCGCGCGAACTGCGGACGAAGGTCAGCCAGTCACGGCTGGGCGTATGGCCCGTCTGGGTAAGGATTTCGACGATATCGCCGTTGCGCAGCCGCGTCTTCAGCGGCACCATGCGGCCATTCACCTTGGCCCCGGTGCAGGCGTTTCCGACTTCCGTGTGGATGGTGTAGGCAAAGTCGACCGGGGTCGCTTCCTTCGGCAGGACGACGACCTTTCCCTTCGGCGTAAAGGTATAGACCTCTTCCGGATAAAGGTCGATTTTCAGCGTCGACAGAAACTCGTTGGGATCGGTCATGTCGCGCTGCCACTCGACAATCTGCCGTACCCACGCCAACCGCTGCTCGTCCTTTGCATTTACCGGCGAGCCGCCGGCCTTGTACTTCCAGTGCGCGGCGATGCCTTCTTCGGCGACGCGATGCATCTCCTCAGTGCGGATCTGCACTTCAAACTGGTGGCCGCCTTCACCCATCACCGTTGTGTGCAGGGACTGGTAGAGATTGGGCCGCGGCATGGCGATGAAGTCCTTGATACGCCCCGGCACGGGCCGCCAGATGCTGTGAATCAGCCCGAACACGGCATAACAGTCCTGCACCGACTGCGTAATGACGCGAATGGCCAGCAGGTCGTAGACCTGGTCGACGGTGATGCGCTGGCGCTGCAGTTTTTGATAGATCGAGTAGACGCGTTTGATGCGCCAGTCGACGCGCGCCCGGATGTTGTTCTCCGCGAGCTTCTCGTTCAGCAGCCGCTCAATGTTCCGCAGGTACGCTTCGCCTTCGACTCGATGGGCGTCGACCGCGCTGGTTACCTGGTCGTGCCCGACGGGATCAACATACTGGAAGGCGAGATCCTCGAGTTCGCTGCGCAGCTTGCCCATCCCCAGCCGATGGGCCAGCGGCGCGTAGATGTCGAGCGTCTCGCGCGCAATGGCCTGCTGGCGGTCGGGCGAGAGATGCTGCAGGGTCCGCATATTGTGCAACCGGTCCGCCAGCTTGATGAGGACCACGCGCACGTCTGAGACCATCGCCAGCAGCATCTTGCGGACATTCTCCGCCTGGCGGTCTTCCCGGTTGGCAAACTGGATTTTGTCGATCTTCGTAACGCCGTCGACGATGTGGGCGACCTGCTGGCCAAAAGTGTCGGCAATTTCGCGGCTGGTGACCGGAGTGTCTTCCACCGCGTCATGCAGCAGGCCGGCAGCGATCGCCGTCGCGTCCAACTTCATCTCTGCCAGCACCAGCGCCACCGCGAGTGGGTGAAGCACAAAGGGTTCGCCGGAGGCGCGCAGTTGCCCGGCATGATGCTTGCGGCAAAAGTCATACGCGCGCTGGATCAGAGACGGATCGTCGGAAGGGCGATTTTGACGGACGGTCGCCAGCAGTTCGTCGAACATCCGCGCCAGATGCGCCTCTGCAGCATCAGGGGTCGGTTTCGCGGGTAGCGCCGTAGCCATACCTGATTCTATGGCATGGCCGGAAATCCGCCGCTCTGCCCTCTTTGGTTGTCATTCCCGAAGGGAATCTGCTGCTGTCGTTGCTTTTGCTTTTCTTGCTGTCATTCCCGAAGGGAATCTGCTTTGTCCTTGCCTTTGCTTTTCTGGTTGTCATTCCCGAAGGGAATCTGCTTTTGTCGTTGCTTTTCTTGTTGTCATTCCCGTAGGGAATCTGCTGTTGTCGTTGCCTTTCTGGTTGTCATTCCCGCAGGGAATCTGCTGTTGTCCTTGCCTTTGCTTTTCTGGTTGTCATTCCCGAAGGGAATCTGCTTTTGTCGTTGCTTTTCTTGTTGTCATTCCCGTAGGGAATCTGCTGTTGTCGTTGC
>JAJZCP010000025.1:0-8986 GCA_021846065.1 Acidobacteriota bacterium | reverse complement strand
CCTTCCACTTTTTCCTCTTTCCGCCCGGGCGCGGATCGCCATTGCTGCTGGGTCAAAATCCTGGTCTGAAACTTTCGCCGACCGGCCGCGGCCTAGCGCAGCCGTCGAAGAATCTGCGGCCGGACGAGATAAAAGAAGAAGACGAAGTTGACGAGGGTCATGACCATGTAGCTGCCCTCGTGGAAGCGCAGCATCATGTAGACGCCGTAGCTGCTGCTCAAAAAGGCGGCGGCCAGGGCGAGCGCCCAGCCCCAGCGCTTCATCTGCAGCAATCCCAGACCAGCCAATGCCAGCAGCGTGGTGATCGCGAGGACAGCCTCCCGCGTGCGCCCGGTGAAGTGATGCGTCAGCACGCCGAAGGCGCCGATGGACGCTTCGATCAGCATCCAGAACGCGATGCCGACGATGCCGGGCAAGCGCGCCGCCGGGTCGCCGGAGGATTTTCCTGGTTCCTCTGGGGTTTCGATCATAGTGTGTGCAAGTAGGCGAGCAGATCCCGCATCTGCTGGTCGTCCAGGGCGTTGCCAAACGGGGGCATCATATTGCGGCCGTGTTCAATGGTAGCGCGCACGCGATCGTCATTGGCCGGTGCGCCGCTGGGCAGGTAAGGGCGTTGAAAGATGCCGCGCAGTCCGGGCCCATGCAGTGCGCTGTTCCGGTCGGCATAGTGGCACTGCGCGCACTGGGCGGCAAACACGGCCTGACCGCGCTGCTCGGCGGCGGTCAGCGGCCGCTGCACATGGGGCGCGGTGTTCGAGCGACAGCCGGCAAGAAGGGCCACGCTCAGCAGCCATGCGCCGGCAGCCGTCCGTGCCACGCTCCAACGATTGCTGCCGGGCCGCTGCTCAAACACGAAAGGTATCGGCCTTCCAATTGGCGATCGCCTGTTTGATCTGTTTGGGCGTCAGGTTTTCTGCGAGCACGCGTTCGACCAGTGCGGGCAGCTCAGTATCGGGCGCAAACCGCAGCGCCACCCATTGGCCCTCCGTGATCGCCACCGTGCGGGCATAGAGCGGAGCCGGCAGCAGGGCGGCGCAACGCAGCCGCTCCTCCAGGCGAATCAAGCGGTCCTGCACTTTCAGCGCGTACATCCGTGTTTTGGCGGTCAGGACCACCAGAGCCAGGGCCAGGACGACGAACCATAGGCTCCACAGGCTGGGCGACCGGACCGCGTGCACAATGCTCGCGATGAATGTCAGGAGGAATACCGGCGCGAGAAAAAAGTGGAAGGGCGGATCGAAACGGGCGTGATTGGCGTACGTCTGTGGTGTGGTGGATGGCATGGTTGTCGAATCTTCCTTAGTTAGAGTAAGCCGGTTGCCGCCGCGTGACTACTGCTGTTCGTTCATGGAATGAGAAGGGCAGAAGCAGATTTCCTTCGGGAGTGACAGCAAGAAAGCGAAGGACGAAAGCAGATTTCCTTCGGGAGTGACAGCAAGAAAGGTAGAGGCAAGAAGCAGATTCCCTGCGGGAATGACAGCAAGAAGGCAGAGGCAAGAAGCAGATTTCCTTCGGGAGTGACAGCAAGAAAGCGAAGGCGGACGGGTGGGAAATCTTACTCGGTCGCCGCGATCGCGTTGGCGATGCGGTCCATCACGCGCGTCAGGGACTGATCTTCCGGGGAATGGGCGTTGCACAGGATGGAGAGAACGATCGTGCGGCCGCGGTGTGAGATCAGGTAGCCGGAGAGACTGTTGACCTCATTCAGCGTGCCGGTCTTGGCGAAGATTTTTCCATGCAGCGGGCTATGCAGAAAGCGGTCGGAGAGCGTGCCATCGACCCCGCCGACCGGCAGCGTCGAGCGAAATTCCGCGCCCCAGGATTGGGCCGCGTCGTAGCGCAGCAGTTGGGTGAAGGCGCGGGGCGTCATGCGGTCCTCGGGCGACAGGCCGGAGCCATCGTAGAAGAAAAAATCCTGCGGCGAGACGCCGGCGTGCAGCAGAAAGGCACGGGTGACGCGCAATCCTTCCTCCACGGATGCGTCGGCTGCGAGCCGCTGGCCCAGCAGCCGCAGAAAGATTTCTGCGTGCAGATTCTGACTGACTTTGTTCGTCACGGTCATGTCTTCGAGCAGCGGCACAGAGGTTCTGGACGCGAGCACGACCATGTTTGCGGGAGCGGGCGGCTGAGCACGCGGCGGATCGAGGGTGAGCGGCCGCAGCACGCTTTGCTCAAAAATTGCTGTGTCCTGCGAGAGCCGATGCCGCGCGGTGGCCGGCCCATCGACGGTGATGCCGCGTGCAAGCAGCGCGGCGCGCAGTGCATCCGCAGCAACCTGCGCGGGGTCTGAAATTGCCACGGCAAGATGCCGCGCCGCACCACCCGCCGGCAGAGTGCCAAAGATGCGGAACTGCCGCGATCCCAGCGGACGGTCAAAGCCGGGCGACGGCTGCGAGCCTGCTGTCGAAGTGTGGCCCTCGTTGTCGATCGAATAGAAGTCGCCGGTCACCGGCGGATTCCAGCTGTACGCAATCGGTGATCCGGGCATCGGCCCGGGCGTGAGCGTCAGGAAGGCGAGATTGTCGTTGACGGTCAGGGCAGAAACCGGGGCTCCCCAGCTCCACTCGAGATCGTCCCAGGCCCAGCCGCTGCCGTATGGCTCCCACACAAACGCAGTGTCATCGCCGATGATGCTGCCCGTAATGTGGCGCACGCCGCGCTGTGCCATTTGCTGCGCCAGATCGTCAATCGCGCCCAGTGGAGGGTTGGGCCGCTGGGTGCTGCCGGTGTAGGGGTAGGCGCGGCCCGACATCGACGCATCCCCGGCACCCAGCAGCGATACGTCACCGCGGATCACGCCCTGCGCATCCGGCAAGGACGGCGCCACCACGCGGGTTTGGATCGTCATGCCGGCACCGAGCAGCCCGAGCGCCGCCGAGGTAGTCACCAGCTTGGTGTTGGAGGCCGGCGCGAACAGGCCAGCATCATTTTTCTCGTACAGCACGCGGCCGTCGAGCGTGGTGATAGAAATTCCCCAGCGGGACTGCGCCGCCTCTGGCGTGGCGAGCAGCGCATCGATCCTTCGCGAAAGGCTGCCGGTGGTGGTATGCGCGGGGCGCATCCGGTGACGGCGCGCGGCGTGCGCGGCAGGCAGTGCGAAAAACAGCAGCAAAGAAGCCGCGACATGAGCGCGCGCGGGGGGCGGGCCGGACAGCCTCACCGGATAGGCGCCAGTGAGCGGGTCTGCTCGTAGGTGTAGCGAATGCGGTGAATCACCGTGATGGTCGAAAGGACGGCCAGAACCCAGAGTACGGGCGCCATGACGCCCCAGCGATTAAACAGGGCACCGAGGATGATGAGCACGATGCGCTCCGGCCGCTCCATAAAGCCCACCTTGCAGCCGCCGATCAGAGCCTCCGCGCGGGCGCGCGTATAGCTCACCATGACGGAGGTGACCATGACGAACGCCACCAGCACAACATAAAAGAAGCGGTTGCCGCGCGCGTAGTAGACGAGCAGTCCGAAGAAGAGCGCGACATCCGAGTAGCGGTCAATCACCGAATCAAAGAACGCGCCGAATACGGTCACCTGCTGGGTCTGGCGCGCGACGCGGCCATCCACCATGTCGAAGATGCCGGCGCCGATAATCACCAGACCCGCGTAGGCGAACATCTTCACGTTGTTCTGGCTGTTGGCAAAGCCGAACAGAAAGGCGGCGCCGGTGTTGATGACCAGGCCGATGAAGGTAAGGATGTTCGGCGAGATTCGTGTCAGCGCAAGGCCGTCCACGATCTTCTGCAGCAGCACGCCGCAGCCATTTCCGAACGCTCGGGTCCAGGTCATTTCGCGGTCATCTCGCGCCAGCGTGCCTCGCCGTCCGGATATTACTCAGCCACATCGTGAATGGTGGCGAGTTTCAAAACTTCAAGCTCGCGATTGCCGTTCGGAGTGACAACGACCGCCGTATCCCCGACCTGCTTGCCGACCAGGCTACGGCCAATCGGCGAGGTGGTGGAGATCAGGCCCTTGCTGACGTCAGCTTCTTCGCTGGTGACCAGCTTGTACTGGATCTTTTCATCCTTCGAGATGTCATAGACCAGCACCGTAGAGCCAAAGGCAGCACGGTCGCGCGGAATATTCGCCAGGTTCACCAGCGCCAGTTCCGACATGCGCTGCTTCAACTGGCCCAGACGCGCGTTGACGAATACCTGGCGTTGTTTGGCCATGTGGTATTCAGCGTTTTCACTCAAATCCCCGAGCGATGCCGCTTTCTTGATCTCGAGCGGCAGCTCGTGGGTCAATTCGTGTTCCAGCTGGCGAATTTCTTCTTCCAGCTTCTTCTTTACCTGCTCAGTCATGGGATCTTCAACTTATTGACGCGAGGCATCTGTGCGCGCGCTCCGGCAGGATAGGCCGGGACGTTCGCCTCATACGATTGGCCCATTATACCGGGCGCCGCACTGGCTAGTCTCCGTCCGGGGCCGGGGGAGCGATCCGGCGCGCCTGCAGCCAGCTTTCTAAAATCAGCATCGCCGCCACCTGATCAATCACATCCTTGCGATCCCGCACGCTGCGGCCGGCAGCCTCCAAGTGCCGGTGAGCCTCGGCCGTGCTCAGACGCTCATCCCACAGATGGACGGGAATTTCGATCTGCTCACGCAGGGCGCCGGCGAAATGTTCGACGTCGGCCGCGCGGGAGCTCCGGTCGCCGGACATGTGGATGGGCCAGCCGATCACCACGTCGGAGCACGCATAGCGCCGGCACAGCCGCGCCACCGAGCGCACATCCTGGCGCAGGGTGGTGTGCTGCAGCGTTAACAGGGGCTGTACGGTCAGGCCCAGTTCGTCCGACAACGCCACGCCGATGCGACGCTGTCCGTGGTCGATCCCGAGAACGCGGGCGGGCGGTGGCTCCATGAAGACGATGGTAGCCGCCCGTTGCGGCCGTAAGCGCTTAAAATAGTTCTTGCAGCGCAGTTCGCCGCCGGGACATCCCATTTAACGTGCGTTTTTTCCTGACTTTGCTTTTGATTGTTCTGCTGGCCGGCGCTGCCGCCACCTACCTGCTGATCACCCCCTACGGGCCTTCGGCGGCGCGGCTGGTCACCATTCCGGCAGGAAGCTCTGCGGCATCGATTGGAAACATCCTGGCGCGCAACGGCATTGTGCGCAGCCGGTGGCTGTTTGCTGCGACCGCACGGCTGCGCCGCGGCACCCTGAAGGCGGGCGTCTACCGCTTCGATCATCCTGCGCCGATGCTCGCCGTTTATGACCGCATCCGCGCCGGCGATGTCTACACCATCGCGCTCACCATCCCCGAAGGCTTCAACATTTTTGATATCGCTGCCGCTGCAGAGAAGGCGGGACTGGCCTCGCGCGCGGACTTTCTGGCGGCGGAGCAGCACGATACGGATTTGATTCAGGATTTGAGCGCCAATGCTCCCAGCCTTGAGGGCTACCTGTTTCCAGACACCTACAAACTTTCGCCGAACATGGCGCCGCACGCGATTTTGCGGGAGATGGTGCAGCACTTCCGGCAGGAGACGCTATCGCTCGGCTTGCATGACAACATTCCGCAGACGGTCACGCTGGCCTCGCTGGTGGAGCGCGAGACGCCCGACCCGGCGGACCGGCCGCTGGTGGCGAGCGTCTTTGTCAACCGGCTGGCTAAAGGCATGCCACTTGAGACCGATCCCAGCGTGATTTACGCGGCGCTGCTGGAGAACCGCTATCGCGGCACGATCTATCAGTCCGACCTGAAGGCTGATTCCGCCTACAACACGTACATGCATACGGGGCTGCCGCCCGGACCGATCTGCAACCCGGGCGTCCAGGCACTGCTGGCCGCCATGCACCCGGCGCAAAGCAATTTTCTCTACTTTGTCAGTGACCCGCAGAACGCGGGCCATTCGCTATTTGCGGCGACGCTGGACGAGCACTCCCGCAATGTCGCGGCCTATCGCCGCCAGCAACGGGAGCGGCAGGCGGCGGGCGGGAAGCAGGTTGCCCGGTGAACGCCCGACGACGGTCGCAACTCGTGTTCGGCAAACAGGCTGCGTCGCTGCTGCTGGGCGCCATCCTGGCCCTGCCGCTGACCGGATGCCTGAAGCACACGCGGCTGCTGGAACGGCCGCAGCAGCCGCAAGTGGTGCTGAGCGCCAGTGCTGCGCAGCTGATCCAGTCGCTGAACCAGCGCTATGATTCGATCCACTCAATGAGTGCGACGGTGCTGATGCGCGCCTCCGTCGGCGGCGCCAGCAAGGGCAAGGTGACGGACTATACCTCGCTGCGCGGCTATATCCTGCTGCGGCAGCCGGACATGCTGCGCGTGCTGGGGATGCTGCCCGTGGTGGAGACGCGCGCCTTCGACATGGCCAGCAACGGCTCCCACTTTACGCTGCTGATTCCGCCCAAGAGCGAGGCGATTACCGGCAGCGGTACGGTCACCAAGCCGTCGCCCAATCCGCTGATGAACCTGCGCCCGGGGGTATTTTTTGACTCCATGCTGATCCGGAAAGTGGCGCCCGACGAGCTGGTCTATGTAACCACCAACAGCCGTGTGGAGCGCGACCCGCACACGCACCGGCTGGTTGAACAGCCGGACTACGATCTGGGCATTCTGCACCGGCACGGCAATAGCCAGGAGCTGATCCCGGTCCGCGTGGTCCACGTCAGCCGCACCGATCTTCTGCCGTATCAGCAGGACGAGTACGACAACAAAGGCGACCTGGTCACCAAGACGCTTTATAGCAACTACCAGACAGTCCAGAACATTCCCTATCCCACCCGCATCGTGATCGACCGGCCCGTGGACGGGTATCAGATTGCCCTGACTATTGAGAAGCTGACGCTCAACCGGCCGCTCGCCAACGATCAGTTCCAGCTGAAAATTCCGGACGGGACGAAGATCAAACGGCTGCAGTAGGCGGGAATGACCGGGGCAAGAGCAGAAGCAGATTGCTGCGGGAGTGACAGCAAGGCAAAGACAAAAGCGGATTCCCTGCGGGAATGACAGAAAGAAAAGCAAGAACAAAAACAAAAGCAGATTCCCTACGGGAATGACAACAAGAAAGGCAAGAGCAGAAGCAGATTCCCTGCGGGAATGACAGCAAGAAAGGCCGCAGTTTCCGCGTCCAGCACATGCAGACCCCAGGCGTAATCCGCCGCCACAGTTTGCCATCCAGCCGGCCGGGCAAGGCCCGCATCGCTTAGCCAGTCTTCGCTGGGGTTTCCGGTTTCACCTTCAGCAGCCGCAGGGCAGGGGCCGTCATGGCGGTGGTGATCAGCGCAATCAGCACCAGAATCGTAAAAAGCTGCGCGTTGATGGCGCCAGCCTGCAGGGCCAGTGTCACCACCACCAGGTCCACCAGCCCGCGCGTGTTCATCAAAAAACCGACCAGCAGGGACTCCCGCTGCGGCAGCTTTGAGAGCCGGGCGCCATAGTAGGCGCCCCCCACTTTCGTGATGACCGCAACTCCGAGCAGTAACAGGAACCATCCGAGTACGTCGCGGCCGCCCAGGTCGCGGAACTCCGTATGAATGCCGGTGACGGCGAAGAACACCGGCAGCAGCAGAACTGAAACCAGGGGATGGATCGTCCGCTCCAGCTGGCGGTGCCAGCTGTGGAGCCGCGGCATGCACATGCCGGCCAGAAAGGCGCCGAACAGGGCATGCACCCCGAGCCGTTCCGTGACAAAAGCGCAGGACAGCACGAAGACAATAAAGATGGCCAGCAGCACCTGGGTGACGTTGGGCGCTCCGCGCCAGCGGACCAGTTTGCTGATCGCCGGCCGCACCAAGCCGAGCAGCACCGCGCCGAAGGCAACCAGCATGACCAGCTTTAATCCCAGCGCCCACGGGGAGGCACGGGGCGCGGTCAGCATCAGGGCGACGGCCAGCAGCATCCAGCCCAGAACGTCGGCGATGGCGGCGGCCACCAGCACCAGCATGTTCAGCTTCTCGTCGCCAGTTGTCTTATCGCGGAGCATGCGGGCCAGCACGGGAAACGCCGTGGTGCACAACCCGACTCCGACGAAGATCATGAAGGCGATGGAGTTGCCTTGGGTACCGTGAAAGCGGCCGTACATCAGCATCCCCAACCCGCAGCCCAGCACAAACGGAATCACCATGGAGAACAGGCTGATGCGCAGCGCCGTCTGCCGCTGCTTCCAGACCGCCTCAAAGTCCAGGTTCATGCCTTCCAGAAACAGGTAGAGCACCATCCCCAGCTCACTGATTAAGTTCAGGCTGTGCAGGGAGTTGGGTGGGAAGAGCTGGGCGACCAGGTGCGGGGCGGCGTAACCGAAGATGGACCGGCCCAGCACGATGCCGCCGACCATCTCGCCAACGACGCGGGGCTGCCCCAGCTTTTCAAGCAGGACGCCGCATAGTCCTGTCACCAAGACGATGATGGCAATCTGCAGCAGAAAAAGCGCCAGAGCGCTCATGCAGGAAATCCTCCCCCCGTACAGAATGAGGCATTTCGGGGCGTGGCGGGCGGCTGGGGCGAAAGAAGGCGGCAGGGAGAGGGAAAATTTCAGGTAAAAATCTTATGCAACAACACTCATATATTCTGCGTCTATTGTGGTACATTGTGATTATCGACTTTTCCCGCAAGTCTCTTCAAGACCACGGGAGCTCATATCAAAGGAGTTGCACCATGGCCATCACTCGTTGGAGCCCATTTGAGGACATCTACACCCTGCAGAACCGGCTCAACTCTCTGGTTCAGGGATTCTCCCGCAATGAGGACGAGTCCCTGGCGACCAGCGCCTTCGTTCCCCCGGTTGATATTTATGAGGACGCCAACCACATCGTGCTCAAGCTCGAAGCTCCGGGCATGAAGCTCGAGAACTTCGACGTTCAGCTGGAAAACAGTCTGCTGACGGTTCGGGGCGAGCGCCAGTTCGAGCAGGAAACCAGGCAGGAAAACTATCACCGGGTGGAGCGCCGCTATGGCAGTTTTGCCCGTGCGTTTACCCTGCCGAACACGATCGATCCGGAGTCGGTCAAAGCCACCTATACCGACGGCATCCTGGCGATTGAA
>JAJZCP010000024.1 GCA_021846065.1 Acidobacteriota bacterium | reverse complement strand
ATTTGAAAACTAATCCAGGCGCTCAAAGTCGAGCTTGCCCAGGTCGCCCGCCTTATACCGTTCCCGGCTGATGTCGAGCTCCCGCCCATAATCCTTCAGATTGTCCTGCGCGAGCTGCAGCGAAGCCTTGGCCAGCAGCATGCCGGTAAAGGCCTGCTCCACCTGCAGGATGGTCTGTCGCACCTGGTCGCGATTGCTTGCATCCGTTTCGGCAGTCGTGGCGCGGGCACTATCGAGCCGCCAGCGCCGCTTCTGGCCGCGCTCAAACAGCCGCGAAAGCTGCAGGCTGTACGCGTAGGGCGTGCTGGACGTGGCAGGGTTCGAGAGATTGCTGCCGTAGAGGGTAAAGTAGGGGTTCTCGCGGACACCCGCCTGTACCTCCTGCGCGCGGGTGGCCAGCAGATTCTGCTCCGCTGAAAGAAGAACAGGATTGTGCGCGCGAGCAATGGCAATCGCCTGATCGAGCGTAATGGGCACGTCCTGCGCGCGGCCGGCATTGGCGCAGCCAACGAAGAACGCCAGCAGTACAGCCATGCAAGCAACGCGTCGCAAGGGCAGGCGGCCGGCGCTTGCATTTGCCGTGCGAGCCGTCGAAAGGCCAGGATTAGTTTTCAAATTCACCCTCCGGCAGTGGCAGAATGTCACGATCCCGCGCGAACCAGACGTACAACGTGGGCAGCAGAAAGATGCTCATCACCAGATCGGCGACCAGGCCGCCGACAATCACAATGGCGAACGGGCGCTGCGAGTCTGAACCGATGCCATGTGACAGCGCTGCCGGCAACAGTCCCAGCGTCGCCACCAGCATGGTCATCATGATGGGCCGCAGACGCCGCACGGCTCCTTCAATCGCCGAGTCTTCAATGGAGTTGCCAACCGCGCGCAGCTGATTGATGTACTCCAGCATGATGACGCCCGTCTGGACGGAGACGCCAAACAGCGCCAGAAACCCGACCGCCGAAGAGACGCTGAAGTTGGTATGCGTGATTAGAAGCGCCAGCAGACCGCCGATACGGGCCATGGCAACGTTAGCCAGAATCAGCAGCGCCCACTTGAACGATTTGTACATGGAGTACAGAACGACAAAAATCAGCAGGACCGTGACCGGCACAATGATCAGCATGCGCGCTTCGGCCCGTACTTCGTTCTGATACTCGCCCTCCCACCCGATGTGATATCCGCGCGGCAGCTTAACCTCCGCATGGACGCGGTCAATCGCCTCTTTCACGGCGTCGCCCAGCGCCCGGCCCCGCACGCTGTATTTGATGGCCACATAGCGCTGATTGTTCTCGCGATAGATCTCCGACCCTTCGTCAACTTCCCGGATATTGCAAAGCTGCGCCAGGGAGACGCGCTCACCGGATGGAGCGAGCAGCCGGATGTTGGCAATGGCCTCGCGCGTGTCACGGTATTGCGGCAGGTAGCGGAGCGTCAGGTTGTAGCTCTGCTCGCCGCGCAGCACCTGGGTCAGCGCGTTGCCCCCGACAGCGGTCTGGATGGCGTCCTGCACGTCTGCAACATTGATCTGGTACCGGGCCGCAGCAGCGCGATTTACCGTGACTTCAAGATTGGGCTGCCCGGTCACCTGAAAGACACCCAGGTCGGTGATGCCGCGGATGTGCGACATGATCGCGGCAATCTGGTCGGCCTTTGCCTCCAGCACGTGCAGGTCGCTGCCGTAGACCTTGGTCGCCAGCTCGCCCTTCACGCCGCTGACTGCCTCCTCCATGTTGTCTTCAATCGGCTGCGAAAACCCCCAGATGACGCCGGGAAACTGCCGCGTCAACTGCAGGTTCATCGCTGCAATCAGGTTGTCTTTGTCACCCCGGAATGCCGGGCGCCATTGCTCTTTCGGCTTGAGTCCAACGAAATATTCCGTATTAAAAAAGCCTGTGTGATCGGTGCCGTCATCGGGACGCCCGGTCTGACTGGTGCAGACCGTTGTCTCTGGAAAGGAACAGAGAAGGATGCGCGCACGATTCGAAACATTGACCCCTTCATCCGGGCCGGCGCTCTGCGCCAGCGTGCCCCGCACCCACAAAGCGCCTTCATCGAGATGCGGCAGAAATTCCGAGCCGATTACATTGCCGAACGCCAGATAGATGGACAACGCGAGGCCCAGCAGCCCCGCGCCAACAGGAATGCTGCGATGATGAATCGCCCAGCGGATGCTGGTGCGATAGTGGCGCGTCAACCACTCCATCGCCGGGTTGTGCCACTCGCGCGCACCCTTATGCAGCAGAAACCCGGCCAGCACGGGCGCCACGATCATTGAGAACAGCAGCGCACCCAGCAGCGCGAAGGCCACCGTCCACGCCATCGGACGAAAGAGCCGGCCCTCAACCGACTGCAGCGTAAAAATCGGCAGATAAGCGGTGATGATAATCAGGATCGCGTAAAAAACCGGCCTTTGTACTTCATGCGCGGCATCGCGAATCTTCTCGGCCGTCGTCCGGCCGTCTTCCGAGTTGCGGCTCAGATGCCGCACAATGTTCTCCACCATCACGACGGCGCCATCGACCACCATGCCAAAGTCGAGCGCGCCCAGTGAAAGCAGGTTGGCGGGAATATTTTTCAGATCCAGGCAGATGGCAGCAAACAGCAGAGAAAACGGAATGGTGAGAGCTACGATCAGCGCGCCGCGCACATTTCCGAGAAAGAGAAACAGGATGATGACAACCAGCACAATGCCTTCGGTCAGATTGTGCAGCACCGTGTGCGTGGTAAAGTCCAGCAGATCGCTGCGGTCAATGAAGGGAACGACCTTGACGCCCTTTGGCAGAATCTGATCGTTTAGCTCCTTTACCTTCTGGTGAATCCCATCCAGAACCGGTTGGGCGTTTGCACCCTTCTGCAGCAAAAGAATGCCGGAGACCACGTCCTGGTCGTCCACCAGCTTGCCGTCTTCCCGGTGGTAGGTGTAGCCAAACTGGCCGAGCCGGATCATCGGCCCTTGCTCGACAGTGGCAATATTCTTCACCCGGATCGGCGTGCCGTCTTTCGTGGTGATTACGGTGTTTTCAATGTCCTGCAGATTGCGGACGAGGCCGACTTCACGCACGTTAATCTGCTGCAGGCCATCCTGGATAAAGCTGCCGCCGGCGTTGGCATTATTATTTGTAAGCTGCTGTTCGACCTGACCGATGCTCAGCCCGTACGCGACCAGCTTGTCCGGATCCAGCCGCACCTGATACTCCCGCGTCGGGCCACCGAAAGGATTGGTATCGACGACGCCAGGAACAGTCTTGAAATTTTTCTGCACCACCCAGGTATCGAGCGATTTCAGATTCATCGCGTCGTACTCCGGGTTGGAGCTTTGCAGCGTGTAGAAGAAAATTTGGCCGACCGGGCTCCAGTCCGTGCCCATCTGGGGACTCACACCTGGCGGCAGTGAAACCTGAGAAAGCCGCTCCAGAACACGCTCTCGATTTTCAAAGTCGGTAGTGTCGTCTCCAAAAACCATCTCGACGGTCGATAGACCGAAGATCGACCAGGAGCGCACATGCTCCACACCAGGAATGCCATTCATCGCGGTTTCCAGCGGAATGGTGACTTGCTGCTCGATCTGTTCGGCGGATATCCCGGGCCACTGTGCGATCACGTCAACGTAGTTATTCGCCACGTCGGGATACGCCTCGACGGGCAGGCGATGAAAGGACACAGCGCCCCAGGCCAGCAGCAAAATGGCCAGCCCGAGCACCAGAAAGCGGTTCTGCAGTGCAAAATCGACGGCACGCCGGATCATTGGGACTCCACCGCGCTTTCCAGGTCGAGGGCGCGGGCAATCACCGGCTCGCCCGGCGTGAGTCCGCTGCGAACAACACGCTGACCGCCGGGCAGCGTGTCGCCCAGCGTCACTTCCACACGGCGGAACTTTTGATCCCCGGCCGGGACGAAGACCCAATCGCGATCGTGCAGGTGCAAAACGGCATCGGCGGGAACGGTGGCCAGCACCTGCGTCGTCTTACTTGCAAAAACAGCAGTGACAAACATGCCGATCTTCAGAAACCCCGGATTCGCTACTTCAACGCGGACTTTAGCCGTCCGCAGATTCGGATCAAGGATTGGGCCAATATCGCTCACACGGCCGGTGAGCGGACGGTCCGGATAGGCTGTGGTTCGAATCGTTGCTGTCTGTCCGAGCTGAATCTTGGACAGATCGTTCTCGTAGACATCGCAAAGAATCCAGACCCGCGAAAGGTCTGCAATCGTAAAAGCTGTGGCGGAGCCGGAGTAGGTGACACCGGCAGCGGCCGCACCGGTGACATTCTGCGCCACAATCACACCAGAGATTGGCGCATAAACGTTCACGATCGTTGACGGATGGTCCTTGTCCACGCCCAGGACATGCAGTTGATTCTCGGCGGCGCTCAGATCCGCCTGCGCATCCTGGTCAGCATTCTGCGCCTGCTCCAGTGCACTCAGCGCAATGGCGCCGTGGCTGTAGAGATCCTGCGCGCGCGTCTCTGCCTTTTTGGCGAGCAGCGCATCGTTCTTCGCCTTCATGTAGGTGTCAAAGGCGGCTGTAATGTCGGGGCTCTGCACGCGAAGCAGCAGCTGGCCCTTCTTCACGTCATCGTCGAGCCGCGCCTTGATGTCCACCACGCGCCCGCTGGCCAGAGAAATTACGGGAACTTCGCGGGAGACATCGGGCGTGACGGTGCCCGTCACCTCGAGCTGTGCTCGCGCTGTCGTCTGACCGGTCTTAGCAATGGCAAACTGATCGGCGTTTCTGACGGTCAGCAAGCTCATGTCGCCGGTCTGGATCACTTGCGGGGAGGGTGACGGCGCTCCGGCGGCGGGATTAAACTTCTTGCCGCAGCCCGCCAGCAAGATTGGGAGCCCGATGGCTGCCAGGACCTGCTTCCATTGGTTCCAGGTCATAGAAAAATCCTTAAAGAATCAGAAAAGGGACGGTTGCGTTTAACAGCAAACCCTCGACGGGATGAAAGGTTCTCCGGTGGACCCGGAGAATCAACGGCGCCCGCGCATCTTGCGGCGGAAAAGCCGCCGCTTCGGCCGGGCATCTCTCCCTTGCACAGGCTGCCGGCTGGAGACAGAACCACGGATGTAGGAACCGTCCGGGGTTGAGCGTCCTTCGCCGGTCAGAAGATCGAACGGCGACGGTTGTCTGGGTTGGGAGTAGCGGCTATGCGCTCGCCGGCGGAGCGCGCCCGCGTATGCTGCGAGGGATCAGCGGCGTGAAGACACGCTGCGACGCAGAGAAGTCTCTCCATGCGAAGAACGCGGGAGGGGTCAGCAACACGCAAGCGGCGCGGTGCAGCAAAACGTGATGATGCGTAACCGGCGCCTGCATCTGTCGTGGCGCATCGTAGCGGCGGGCAATCTGCTCGCCCTCGGCCGGCGCAACCATGGCCAGCAGATCATCGCTCATGGAGATGGCCGGCAGCAGCATAGCTACCAGCACCACATAACCCGTCCACAGCGCCCAGGCCGGCATTAGGCGTCCGGCCGCACGGCCATACGACCGTCGCGCGGCGAGTATCCCCAGTCCCAGACCAAGGGACACCAGGAACCAGACGAGATTGAGGGCTAATTCCATGAGTTATGGCTTATTTTATGCCCCGGGTCCGGCAATCCACGTAAAAAGTCTGCAAGAAGTGCCCACCCGGTCACTGACCGAACCACGCCGGCCACGGCCTGAAGCAGGGCTGCGTGTGATAATGGAGTGATAGATATTCATGGCAAATCGATTGCGGATTCTTTCTCTTTTTCTTTTCGTTGGACTGGCTGCGTCCGCGGCCATCAACGCGCAGTCTTCGGCGGCGAAACCCGCAGGTGACACAAAGCTGGACCGGGCGATCAAGCTCACCATCCGCTCGCAATACAACGTACCGCCGGATTATTCCATCACGCTGGGTAAGCGGGCCAAGAGCGAGATCAATGGCTATGACCAGCTCCCCGTCACCTTTCTGAGCGGCGCAGGCCAGACCAAGACCACGAATTTTCTGATTTCAAGCGACAACAACACGCTGGCCCGGCTGGAGAAGTTTGACCTGTCCAAGAATCCCGCCGCGCTGATCTCAATCCTCGGGCGTCCCATCCGCGGCAATCCTGAAGCAAAGGTCACCGTCATCAGCTTTGATGACCTGGAGTGCCCGTTCTGTAGCCGGATGAACGCGGTGTTGTTTCCAGGCACGGAGAAGCATTACGGATCCCTGGTGCGGTACGTCTACAAGGATTTTCCGCTCCCCATGCACCCCTGGGCGATGCACGCGGCCGTGGATGTCAATTGCCTGGCGGCGCAGAGCCCCACCGGCTATTGGAACCTGGTGGACTACATCCATAGCCACAGCGATGAGATCTCCGGACCCCGCGGGCAGGAGAATGTTGCGCAATCGTTCCTGACGTTGGACTCGCTGACCCGCGACGAAGGCAAACGCCAGCACGTGGATATGAATAAATTGAACGGCTGTATCGGCAAGCAGGACACTAAGGCGATACGCCAGTCGATCAAAGAAGGTGATACGGTCGGCGTGGATGGCACACCGACTTTGTTTATTAATGGTGAACGTGCCACAGGGGCCCTGTCGCAGGATATGCTGTGGTCAATCATTGATCGCGCATTGCGCGATGCCGGCCAGACGCCACCCCCGCAGAGCAGCGGCACACCGGCAGCCGCCCCGGCGGCGGCTCCCGTTCGATAGGCGAGTGGTCCGGGCCGCAGAGCAGTAGAAAACGGAGACGAAATGGGCGAGCAGACGAAACTGGCAGAGATCGGCACGGCGGCGAAGCGCCCGCGCGCCAAGGGATGGACGGGCGTCCGCGTCCGGGCTGGATTGACGGCCATCGCGGCCTGCGCGATGCTGGCCAGCCTCACCTGCGGCTGCAAGAAGACACCAAATCCGGACGTCTGGGCGACGGTCAACGGCCAGCCCATCATGAAGTCTGAGGTCGAGAAGTACTACAACAACAAGGTCAGCACCATGCAGCAGCAGCCCACCACCGATGAGTCGGCGATGCTGAAACTGGATATCCTCCACTCCCGCATTAATGAAGAGGTGATCCGGCAGCGCGCTGAAAAGATGCACCTGGTGGCGACGGATGCTGAAGTCGATGCCAAACTCGCGCAGCTCAAGGCGCCCTACACGCCCCAGCAGTTTGACGCCCAACTGAAGGCCAAAGGCCTGACGATGGAAGACGTTCGCCGCGACGTCTGGCTGAACCTGACGACCAGCAAGGTCATCAATAAAGAGATCAACTCCAAGATCAACATTACGGAAGCGGACGTTGCGAATTACTACAACCTGCACAAGGCGGACTTCAATCTGATCGAGCCGCAATATCACCTGGCGCAGATCGTGGTCACCTCCGTCCCCTCGCAACAGGCCGGCAATCTGCAGAACAGCAAGGCCCGCAACGACGCGGAGGCCCGCAAGAAGATCCAGGCGCTCCACAATCAGCTCGAAAGCGGCGCTGACTTCTCCGGGCTCGCCATGAACTATTCAGAGTCCCCCGACACTGCCACGAACGGCGGCGATATGGGCATGTTCCCGGAGTCGCAGCTCAAGTCCAACCCCGAGTATTACAACGCCATCTCGAAGCTCCATCCCGGCGAAATTACCGATGTTCTGCCGATCTTCCAGGGACCGCAGAAGAAGCCGGCCGGCTATGTCATCTACAAGCTGATTGCCATCGAGCCCGCCGGTCAGCACCCGCTCAGCGACCCCAGGGTGCAGCAGATGATCCGCCAGCAGTTGCATGACAGCCGCTCACGTCTGCTGCAAAGCGCGTACTATGAAGTGCTTCGCGACCAGGCCCGGGTCGTCAACTACTTTGCGGAAGACGTTCTTAAGAACGTGAAGTAGCCCACGGCGGCGGCAGGGCGCCCGCGCCGTGCCGCACGTTACCGGCCAGCTTCCATAGGCATGCAGAATCCGCTGCATCCTTCCCGGCGTCTCCTATAATCAGCAGTACCGTGATCCGAAAAATCCTGATGCTCGCGGGCCGCACCGGTGGCAGGCTGGCCGCCGCATTGTTGGCTTTGCTGCTGCTATCGGCCGCCGCTGGCGCCGCCCCCATCCCCACCGGTCGCGTTGTCTGGGTAACGCCGTTTGAAAATCATTCCGCAGCGCCCGGTTTTGACTGGATCAGCATTTCCTTCCCTAACATTCTGAATGCCCGGCTGGCCTCGGCTGGCTTTCTGCCCATCCGCCGTACGGACCAGCACTATGCCATGCAGCATCTGGGAATGCCCGCAGATTTTCATCCCACGCTGGCCACCACTTTTCGCATAGCGCAAACAATAGATGCGCAGTACGTCGTGATCGGCGCCTACAGCATCTCCGCCGGACAGATAACGGCTACCGCGCACCTGCTGCGGATCAACAACCCGGCGATGCCGCCGCCGATTGAAGTTCATGGATCGCTGAATCAGCTGATTGAGCTGGAAGACCGGCTGGCGTGGCGGGTCGCCAGTGCGATGGACTCCACGCTTGCCATTGATGAACAGACCTTCGTTGCCAGCGGAAATACTCTGCGGCTCGATGCCTTTGAAAGCTACATCCGCGGCGAAGCGGAACAGACCCAACCGCAGAAGATCGACCGCTTTTTGCATGCGGTGCAGCTAAGCCCAACCTACAGCCAGGCGTGGTTTGCGCTGGGACGCGCCTACTTTGACAACCAGCAGTATGAGGAATCGGTCCCACCCTTCACTAAGGTTCCCCGCTCCAGCCGGGAATGGCTGGAAGCGCAGTTTTACTCTGGCCTTGCCCATCTCTACACGGGCAACTACGCGGCGGCGCAGTCGGAGTTTGCATCCATCGCCGCTGTGCTTCCCATGCCAGAGGTACTGAATAACGAAGGCATTGCCATCAATCGCAGCGGACAGAACGGGACGGGATTTTTCGAACGGGTCGTGCAGCTCGACCCACAAAACTCCGACGACTGGTTCAACCTGGCCGTCTCCCAGCGCCGCCAGAAAAACTACGCCGCCGCTTTGAAGGCCGCCAAGAAAAGCCTGGCGTTGCGACCGCACGATGAAGAAACGCAGCACCTGATCGATAACCTCCAGGCGTTGATGACCGGAAAAATCGCTCCAAAATCTGCGGTACCGCCGTCAGCGTCGCGCAGCGGCGATACGTCCGACACCAGCACCCCCGCGGACGCAGCCAGCCAGGCATCGCCCGCACAAGCGACCCCGGAGGATGCATCCAGCGACACATCGGATGATGCTGCCAACTATGAACCGCTCGAGCGGATTGCCCGCTCCTGGGATGAAAGCTCTTTCCGCCAGGCCGCCTTTGCGATGGAACAGATGAACGCCATCAAGCTGCAATCCATGCCGCCGCGGGCACAGTCAAAGCTGCTTTGTCAGCGTGGGACCCACTACGTCAGTGACGGCCTCATCCTGCAGGCGCAGCGCCAGTTCCAGTTGTCGCTCCAGGTGGAACCCGGCAATGCCTGCGCGCTGGCCGGCATGGCGCAGGTGCATGACTTTAGCGGGAATCCCACGGCTGCCGCGCGGGAAGCGAAGCAGTCCATCGCGGCGCATCCGAATGCCGCGGCCTATGTTGTGCTGGCACGCGTCGGGCTCCAGAATCGCGCCTATGCGGAGGCGCAGTCGGCGGTGAATCATGCGCTGCAGCTTGACCCGAAAAACTCCGCCGCCATCGGTCTGCAAAAAGCGATCGCCGCTCAGGGGCAGGCGCAGTAAACTCTATGCCGCACCTTGGAACCGCACGCGTCATGCCGGCAACCACTCTCCATCGCCGTCGCGCACGATCCCTGGGATGGAATACCGTCCTGCTCTGCTGCTGTCTCACATCCCTGTTTTCCGGCTATACCGCCATCGCGGAGTCTGCCGCACCGGTCGTGCTGGAGATTCCGCTGCACACCACTATCCAGCCAATCAGCGCTGCCTACCTGGAACGCGGCTTGCGCCAGGCCGCACAGATGGGCTGCGCCGCTGTGGTCATCGAAATGGGAACACCGGGCGGCCTGCTCACCGCTACGCGCAGAATGGTCAGCGCCATTGAAGCGTCGCCGGTGCCGGTCATCGTATATGTTGCACCCTCGGGCAGCCGCGCCGGCTCTGCCGGCTTCTTTCTTCTGGAAGCGGCGGACATTGCCGCCATGGCTCCCGGAACCAACGCTGGCGCCTCACACCCCGTGGTCGAAGGCGCCACCATGGATCCGGTGATGAAGCAGAAGCTCGAGAATGACGCGACAGCGTTTCTTCGCTCCTATGTCTCGCGACGCGGCCGCAACGTGCAAGCCGCGGAGGATGCCGTCCTCCATTCCAAGTCATACACGGATCAGGAAGCGCTCCAGTTGCACCTGATCGACACGATTGCCCCGACCCTCAGCGCGCTGCTGCAGCAACTGAACGGCACCCGGATTACGCGATTCAGTGGATCGACGATCACGCTCCACCTGGAGAACGCCCGCGTTGAGCACTTCACGCCCAGCCTGCGGGAGCGGATTCTCGGGGCGCTTACCGATCCGAACCTTTCAGTGCTTCTGCTGATCCTGGGCGGCCTGCTGATTTACATGGAATTCAATGCTCCTGGGACAATTGTTCCCGGCGCGCTCGGCACTTTGCTCGTTCTGCTGGCGCTTTTCGCGCTCAATCTGCTGCCGCTGGAGCACGCTGGCATCGCGCTGATGGTCGCGGCGGCGGTGTTGCTTGTGCTGGACATCAAGTTTGCAACGCATGGGATTCTGGGGCTGGCCGGAACCGCATGCCTGATCTTCGGTTTGCTGACGCTGGTTGACGGCCCCATTCCCGAGATGCGCGTGGCGATGGGAACAGCGATCGGCGCGGGTGCGGGATTCGGCATCATCACCATCTTTCTGACGACGATCGCGGTCCGGGCCCGCCGCAATAAAGTGACGACCGGGGGTGATGCACTGGTAGGCGAATTTGCCGTGGCGCAGACAGATCTCGATCCAGTCGGCCAGGTGCTGGTTCGCGGAGAATTGTGGCAGGCGCACGCTATCGGAGGTGCGCAGCGCGGGGACAGCCTGCGCATTGTTTCCCGCAATGGGCTTCTGCTGGAAGTCGAACGTGACCAGCAGGGTTCCTGAAACGTAATCCCTCATACTTTGCGCTGACCTGCATGCTATACATCGAAACAGCATGCTCGCCATGCGCCGGAGCGCACCATGCCCTCGACCGCACTTCTGGCCATCATTCTTATTGTTGCGTTTTACCTGTTTAGCTCCATCAAAATTCTGAAGGAGTATGAGCGGGGCGTCATCTTCCGGCTGGGACGGCTGCTGCCCGTGCCGAAAGGGCCCGGCGTCGTGCTCGTCTTCCGTCCGTTTGACCAGATCGTGCGCATCTCCTTGCGCCAGGAGGCGATGGAGGTTCCGCCGCAGGACATCATCACGCGCGACAACGTCACCCTTAAGGTAAATGCCGTTCTGACCCTGCGGGTGATCGATGCGGCGAAAGCTGTCGTCGAAGTGTCCAATTATGTGTACCAGACCTCGCAGTTTGCCCAGACCACCCTGCGCAGCGTGCTGGGAGAGGTGGAACTGGATGAGTTGCTGGCACATCGCGAGAAGCTGAACCTGAAGATTCAGACGATCATCGACCAGCACACATCACCCTATGGCCTGAAGGTTGTAAGCGTTGAAGTAAAACAGGTGGATTTGCCGGAGACCATGCTGCGCGCCATGGCGCGGCAGGCAGAAGCCGAACGCGACAAGCGTGCCAAGATCATCAACGCTGAGGGCGAGTTCAACGCCGCCCAGCGGCTGCTCGATGCTGCCACGCTGCTGGCGCAGCAGCCCATCACCATGCAGCTGCGCTACCTGCAGACGCTCAGCGAAATTGGCACCGAGAAAAATACGACAGTCGTCTTTCCGCTGCCACTGGAGCTGGTGACGCTGCTGCAGCACTTTACAAAATCCATTTCGGAACCCGCGCAGCCGGGCACACAGAACCAATCATGAACGCTCTGGAACAATCTTTCGATCTGCCGGACGCCGCTGAAATGCACTGGAGCGGCAAAACGGTGATGGCGGTCTTCCTCTCCATCACGCTGGTCTCGGCTGTTTTCTTCGGCCTTGGCTACTCCTTTGGCCGAGGCATCTCGATCATCGGGCCGCCAGCGACAGCCGCCATCCCCGCTCCTTCAGGCGCGATTGCTCCTGCCGCGGCGCCCGCGACACACCATGTTGCGCTCCACCGCGCGGCTGTCTCGCGGCAGTTGAAAGAAGCGGCTCCGGCTCCGGCTCCGGCCGGACGCTCGTCCAGCGCAATCAGCAGCCCCCGTATCCAGGCCGCGCCTGCGCATTACATGGTGCAGGTGGCGACCGTCACCCAGCGAAAGGATGCCGAGCGGCTGCAGGCAGCGCTGGCGCATCACGGGTACCATGCCGGCATCTACCCCAGCAATCACGGAAAGAAGCTGCATGTTGCGATTGGCCCGCTTCCCAATGCAGGCCAGGCGCAGACTCTCCGGCACCGCGTGCAAGCCAGCGGCTTTCACGCCACTCTGGTGCATAGCTAGAGCAAAAGCACAGAAGGTATACGGCGAAGGATTGCTCCCAGCGCAGCCGTTCCCCAAAGAACGGCTGCATATCTTTTAAGCCCAACACATCACAAGATCTGTGCTTTTGCCATAGGCTAGCTGCGCATCCACTCTGGCAGGCCGGCGGCGATCGAGCGGCGCACGGCGTCCATCAGCGCTTCCCGCGTAGGATGGTCGGCTGCAAAAACCGGCGGGTGAAAGCGAACGTGCGCCACTCCGGGAGTAATCGCCAGGCTACCTTTCCGCATCATGGCTTCCGTGCCCCAG
>JAJZCP010000250.1 GCA_021846065.1 Acidobacteriota bacterium | reverse complement strand
CAGCTTGTGAAGTTCAAGCGCTCGAACCAGAACACGTGCATCAACCAGAAGCCGGTGGTGCGCGAAGGGGATCGTGTGCTGAAGGGTCAGGTGCTGGCGGATGGTCCTTGTACGGAACAGGGCGAGCTGGCGCTGGGACGGAATGTGCTGGTGGCCTTCATGCCGTGGCGCGGATACAACTTCGAGGACGCGATTCTGATCAGCGAGAAGCTGGTGCGCGAGGACTACTACACCTCGGTGCATATCGAAGAGTTCGAGATCGAGGCGCGGGACACGAAGCTGGGACCGGAGGAGATTACGCGGGACATTCCGAACGTCTCGGAGTCGGCGCTGCGGGATCTGGATGAGAGCGGAATTATCCGCATCGGAGCGCAGATCAAGCACAACGACATTCTGGTGGGCAAGGTGACGCCGAAGGGCGAGACGCAGTTGACGCCGGAAGAGAAGCTGCTGCGGGCGATCTTTGGCGAAAAGGCCGGGGACGTGCGGGACGCTTCGCTGACGTGCCCTCCGGGCATTGAAGGCACGGTGGTGGATGTGCGCATCTTCAGCCGCAAGGGCCAGGAAAAGGACGAGCGGGCGAAGCTGATTGAAGCCGAGCACAAGGCGAAGCTGGAGAAGAATCTGGGCGACGAGATCCGGATTTTGACCGATGAGCGGTTGAAGCGCCTGGAAGCTCTGCTGGGCAACAAGGAAGTGCTGGCGGACCTGCATGACGAGCGCACGAACAAGCGTCTGCTGACCAAGGGCATGATGGTGGATCGGGAGACGATCGAGCGCATCTCGACGAAGAACCTGAAGCGCATTCGCTATGCGGACAAAGACCCGCGGGTGAATGAGCAGATCGACGAGATCGAGGAGATGACCTCGCGTCAGATCGATGTGCTGAAGAAGATTACGAACGAGAAGATGGCCAAGCTGCAAAAGGGCGATGAGCTTTCGCCGGGCGTGATCAAGATGGTGAAGGTGTATGTCGCGATGAAGCGCAAGCTTTCGGTGGGCGACAAGATGGCGGGCCGTCACGGCAACAAGGGCGTGATTGCGCGGATTCTGCCGGAAGAGGATATGCCGTATCTGCCGGATGGCCGACCTGTGGAGATTGTGCTGAATCCGCTGGGTGTGCCCTCGCGTATGAACGTGGGTCAGATTCTGGAGACGCATCTGGGCTGGGCTGCGGCGGAGCTGGGCAAGCAGATGGCCGAACTGGTGAAGCAGAACAGCGATGCGAGCTATCTGCGGGAGCAGGTGAAGAAGTCGTTTGGGGGCACGGCGACGCTGCAACAGTTGCTGGATCTGGACGACGAGATGCTGGTGCGGGTGATGCGCGGCATGGAGCGCGGCATCTGGTTTGGCACGGCGGTCTTCGACGGAGCGCGCGAGGAAGAGATCAAGGCGTTGCTGGCTGCGGCCGGTTTGCCGAGTTCGGGCAAGACGATGCTCTTCGACGGGATGACGGGCGAGCAGTTTGAGCAGCCGGTGACGGTGGGCTACATCTACATGCTGAAGCTGTCGCACCTGGTGGACGACAAGATTCACGCGCGGTCGATCGGGCCGTACTCGCTGATTACCCAGCAGCCGCTGGGCGGCAAGGCGCAGTTTGGCGGGCAGCGATTTGGCGAGATGGAGGTGTGGGCGCTGGAGGCGTATGGCGCGGCCTACATTCTGCAGGAGCTGCTGACCTCGAAGTCGGACGACGTTTTCGGACGTACGAAGATCTACGAGGCGATTGTGAAGGGCGAGGCGGCGATTGAGCCGGGCGTTCCGGAGAGCTTCAACGTGCTGATTCGCGAGCTGCAGGCGCTGTGCCTGGATGTGGAGCTGATCAAGCGCGCGGACCTGAAGAAGCTGCCGGCGCCGGAGCTGATCGATGTAGCTGTGGCGGACTGAGCGTTGCCGTCGGGTGAATCCTGACGGCGGGCGCGCAGGAAGCAGGCAAGAAGCAGGGGAGCTGCCCTGGTGGAAGAATTCCGCCAACCAGGGAAGGGCAGAACTCCCGATCCAATTCCCTGGGGCAGCCGCGACGCAAGCGCTGAGCGCACGTCAAGGAGGATCACCGTGTACCGTTCCAATCCATTTGAACTGACGACCCCGATCAAGGACTTCGATGCGATCCGCATCATGCTGGCATCGCCGGAAAAGATTCGAAGCTGGTCGCATGGCGAGGTGACGAAGCCGGAGACGATCAACTATCGCACCTTCAAGCCGGAGCGCGATGGCCTGTTCTGCGCGCGCATCTTCGGGCCGGTGACGGACTGGGAGTGCCTGTGTGGCAAATACAAGCGGATGAAGCATCGCGGGGTGATCTGCGACAAGTGCGGCGTGGAGGTGACGGTCTCGAAGGTGCGCCGCGAGCGGATGGGTCACATCGAGCTGGCTTCGCCGTGTTCGCATGTGTGGTTCTTCAAGGGGCTGCCGTCGCGGATTGGCCACCTGCTGGATATCTCGCTGCGTGACCTGGAAGGGATTCTGTATTTTGAGTCCTATGTGGTGGTGGATCCGGGCGATGCGCCGGTGAAGGAGCGCGAGGTCATCAAGGACGAGAACCGGTTCCGCGAGCTGGATCAGCAGTATCGTCCGACGGGCTTCAAGGCGATGATGGGCGCCGAGGCGATCAAGGAGCTGCTGAAGCGCGTGGATGTGGAGTCTCTCTCGGTGGAGATGCGGGAGAAGATGAAGGCCGAGACTTCGGTGCAGAAGAAGATCAAGTACTCCAAGCGGCTGAAGGTGGTGGAGGCGTTCCGCAAGAGCGGGAACAAGCCGCACTGGATGATTCTGGATGTGTTGCCGGTCATTCCCCCGGAGCTGCGCCCGCTGGTGCCGCTGGATGGCGGACGGTTTGCGACGTCGGACCTGAACGACCTGTATCGACGCGTGATCAACC
>JAJZCP010000249.1 GCA_021846065.1 Acidobacteriota bacterium | reverse complement strand
TGGAACAGCCCCAGACGCCAATCAGCCCGACGCCATTCCATCCGGGACTCAGAATCCGTAAAAAGCCTGCCGTAAAATCGCCTGCCTGCTGAAACGGACGAAGTAAACTTGAATGCAATGCGCGATAGCATGAATTGACTTTCTGGCTCGTCAAGAGGACAGAGTGGAACCCAGAGGACACGACGTGAGGCACGAGATCGACGCACTGGTAAACCGGATGTATGCGGCGGGAATTCCGCTGGACGACGCCGTTCGACAGTTTGAACGGCAGTATATCTATCAGGTGCTGGTGAAGCATCGTGGAAACCAGTGCAAGGCAGCCGTGGAACTTGGGATGCACCGGAATACTCTGGGCCGCAAGATGGGCGAGCTGGAGCTGGGCATGGCCGAAGTTCGAGCTGGCTACAAGCGTCCTGTGCGCAGTGAACGTCCAGTACTCAGCGAGCTGCGCAGGTCGGCTCGCTGAAAGGCGTCCCGCAGGTGACAGAAGCAACGAATTCCCTTCCCTGTTCAGTGATGGAAGAGACACTCGCGCAAGAGCCGCATCGCGTGACGATGCGAGGCTCTCACGCGTGGGATGCCCACGATGCCTACCTGTTTGACGTGGATGGAACCCTGCTTCGCAGCGCGGATCGCATCCACGTGGACAGCTTCTCGGAGGCTGTGAAGCAGGTCGTGGGCGAGCGGATATCCCTCGACGGCGTCACGCTCCATGGCGGAACGGATACGGCGATTCTGGCGGAGGCATTGGAGCGCAGCGGCGTGCATCCAGGCAGGCTGGAAGCGCATCGCGAGGCCATCCTGCAACGCATGGCAGAGATTGTGGAGTCGCGACGCAACGATCTGCGCTTCCGCAGAATGCCTGGGGTCGTGGCGATTCTGGATTGGCTGCAAGCGCGCGACGCGCTGTTGGGGGTCGCGACGGGAAATCTGGAACGCATTGGATGGACGAAGCTCGAGATGTGCGGACTGCGTGCGTGGTTTGCTCTGGGCGGATTCAGCGACCACTTTCCTGTCCGGGCAGACCTGGTGGGCGATGCGGCTGCGCGGGCACAATCCCGTCTGGGCCGCAAGCCGGCGAGCATCTGCGTGGTGGGCGATACGCCACGCGACATCGAAGCGGCCCGCAGCAATGGGCTGCCGGTGATTGCCGTGGCCACCGGAAATTATTCTTTTGCCGAGCTGGATCGGCTGGAGCCAGAGGTCTGCTGCTCGTCGTTTTGCGCTTTGATGGAGTGGCCGCGATGAGCCGATGCCTGCGCTGGATGAGCCTGAGTCTGTGGGGTCTGCTGCTCCTGCTGGCGCAGCAATCTGAAGCTCAGCAGCCGACGGCGGCAACGGCTGCCATGGCACCGGCGAATCCAAACCAGGCAGCGGGCCAAAAGCAAACAGCGGGCCAGAAGCAAAATTCCGCCCAGCCTGCGAGCACCAGCGGCGCGACAGCGAGCCAAAGCAAGGATGCCCCGAAGCAGAGCGAGAATCCGGACGGGATCGAGCAGGGCAAGCCGCAGACCGAAGACAGCCTGCGGGCAGAGCGCAAAGCGGCCAGACTTTATCTGCGCGGCGTCAAGCTGCTGGCTGCGCACCACTCCGAGGCAGCGCTGCCCTTGCTGGACGCGGCCTCCAAACTGGTGCCGCAAAGCCTGACCTATCAGCGAGCGGCAGGGTTGGCGCGCCAGAGTGAAGTGACGCAACTGGACGATGCTGCCAATCGTGCCGAGGCCAAAGGCGACCACGCCACGGCGATGTCGCTGGTCGAGCGCGCGTACAAGCTGGATCAGCAAAACGACGTGACGATTCGGACGCTGCAATTGCTCGCAGGCGATGCGGCTCCGAACGAACCCAAATCGCCTCAGGATGCTTCCACCCAGATTGCAGCGCAGACGGTCGCGCTGAATCCGTCGATGGGCCGGCACAGCTTTCACCTGCGAATGAGTGCGCCGGAGCTGATCCGGCAGGTCTACGCCGCATACGGATTGACGGCGGAGATACACTCCAGCGTCTCTGGGCAAACGGTGCAGTTTGCGATGGACGATGCCAGTTTTGAGCAGGCAGCCAGAGCGCTGGGGCTGGTGACCGATACATTTTTTGTACCGCTCGATCCCTATCGCGTACTGGTGGCCAAGGATACAAAGGAGAACCACACCAACCTGGATCGTCAGGAGATGGAGACGGTCTACATGCCCGGACTGACGGCCAAGGAACTGGCGGACGTCAGCAATCTGGCGCACAACGTCTTCGGGGTCAAGCAGGCCATTGCGCAGCCAGGCTCGGAGACGGTTACCGTACGGGCGCCGATGCAGACACTGGGCGCGTTCAACCAGACCGTGCAGCAACTGATCGATGGACATAACCAGATTGACCTGGAAGTGAAGATCATTGAGATCGCGCATGTGAGCACGCGGGAGACCGGAGCAACGTTTTTGCAGCAGACCGGGGTCTACAACGCATACTCGGAGATTCAAAACATCCTCACGCAGAATGCTTCGGCCATTCAGCAGATTATCTCGTCAGGACTGGTGCCCAACGCCAATACGCTGGCGAACCAGATTGCGATTGTCGCCATTCTTGCCGCATCCGGAGCGCTGACCGGAACACCGTTCAATCAGGGGTTTATTCCGTTTGGCCACGGGCTGACGCAAAGCCTGGTGACGCCCGGCGCTGCGACCCTGACGCTCAGCCTGAACTCCAGCGACACGCGCACCCTCAATGACGTTCACCTGAGGTTGGGCGACGATGAAGAAGGCACGATCAAGGATGGTGAAAAATATCCGATCGAGACAGCTTCGTACTCCTCGGCGCAGCTTTCTCCGGCGATCTCTGCGGCAGCAACCGCGGCAGGCTATGGAGCGTTGGCTCAGTCGCAGAATATTCCGCAGATTC
>JAJZCP010000023.1 GCA_021846065.1 Acidobacteriota bacterium | reverse complement strand
GAAGTGGTCCAGACTGCTGCTCGATGGATTACAGCAGTCGGAGCATATCCGTCTCACCTTCCTGAAAGCTGGAAACGGCCTGGAGCAGTCGATGGATCGACTCTCCGGGCTGTTGTCGCAGGCTTTCCCCGGGAGTCTGCACTCCCTTGTGCTGCGCGATCTTCCAGTGCGGCCTTCCCACAAGTTTCCCAAGACGAAAAAGTGAAAAGAGGATAAACATGAAGCAAGAAATCGCAGTTGAACTGGCCGGCGGCAAGCGTCTGGTATTTGAAACCGGACGCGTTGCAAAACAAGCTTCCGGATCGGCGCTCGTCACCCTCGGTGACAGTGTTGTGCTGGCCACCGCCGTGGCCGCACCGGAACCCAAGGAAGGCCTCGACTTCTTCCCCCTCACCGTCGATTACCGCGAGTACGCCTACGCCGGCGGCCGCATCCCCGGCGGATTCATCAAGCGGGAAGGGCGACCGAGCGAGAAGGAAATTCTCACCTGCCGTCAGATCGACCGCCCCATTCGCCCACTCTTTCCAGAGGGCTTCCGCAATGAAACTCAGGTCATCGCGCTGGTCTTTTCAGCCGATAAGGAAAACGATCCCGACGTCGTCGCCATCAATGCCGCCGCCGCCGCGCTTGCGCTCTCTGACATTCCGTTTTCCGCCACCGTCGGCGCGGTGCGCGTGGGCCGTCTGGAGGGCGAGTTCATCATCAATCCCTCCTATGCCGAGCGCGCTGCAAGCACCCTGAACATCATGGTCGTCGGCCACAAGGACGGCATTGTGATGATCGAGGCCGGCGCCAAGCAGGAGTCGGAAGAGGTCATTCTTTCCGCCATCGAATTTGCACACGGCGAGATTCGCAAAATCACCGCCGCCATTGACGATCTGGCATCGCGCGCCGGCAAACCGAAGCGCGCTTTTACGCCGCCCGCCGAAGATGTCGAGTACTATCAGGCGCTCTTCGCCAAGGCCAGCGATCGCCTGAAAGACGCTCTGGACACGCACAAGCATGCCAAGACCGAAAGCTACGCGCTGCTCAAGGCGCTGAAACAGGAGCTGAGCGCTGAGTTGCCGGCGGATGATCCAGCGGCAAAGAAGAAGCTCGGACAGTACTTCGAGCTGATGCGCGAGCGCATCTTCCGCGAGCAGGTCACCCGCGAGCGCATTCGTCCCGATCGCCGTGCCTTCGATCAGATTCGTCCCATCACCATCGAGACCGGCGTGCTGCCACGCACCCACGGGTCGGCCTTGTTCACACGCGGCGAAACCCAGGCGCTGGTCACCGCAACGCTCGGAACCACAGACGATGGACAGCGGCTGGAGAGCTTTGAAGGCGAGCAGAAAAAGCCCTTCATGCTGCACTACAACTTCCCGCCGTTTTCCGTCGGAGAAGTGGGCCGCATGACCGGCGTTGGCCGTCGCGAAGTGGGCCACGGAGCGCTCGCCGAGCGCGCCATCAGCGCCGTTCTGCCCTCGCACGAAGAGTCGCCGTACACCATCCGCATCGTCTCCGACATTCTGGAGTCGAACGGATCCTCGTCCATGGCCTCCGTCTGCGGAGCCAGCCTCGCTCTCTTCGACTCCGGCATCGCGCTCAAAGGCGCAGTCGCCGGCGTCGCAATGGGACTGGTCAAGGAGGGCGACGATTATGCCATCCTGACCGATATCGCGGGAGCCGAAGATCACTACGGCGATATGGACTTCAAGGTTGCCGGCACGCGCAATGGCATCACCGCCCTGCAGATGGACATCAAGATCAGCGGTCTGACGCAGCAGATTCTTCAGCAGGCCATGGAGCAGGCTCGTCAGGGCCGCCTCTTCCTGCTGGACAAGATGGACGCCGCGCTCAGCGGTCCGCGCACCGAGCGTTCGCGCTACGCGCCGCAGATCCGCACCGTACAGATTCCCACTGACAAGATTCGTGATCTCATCGGACCGGGCGGAAAGACGATTCGCGGCATCATCGAGCAGACCGGCGTCAAGATCGACGTGGACGACACGGGCCGAGTGAATGTCGCTTCGTCCGATGCCGACGGCCTGGCACAGGCTCTGGCGATCATCAGCAATCTGACGGCCGTGCCCGAAGTCGGCAAGACCTATCTTGGCAAGGTGGTTCGTCTGGCGGAGTTCGGAGCATTCGTCGAGCTGTTCCCCGGCACCGACGGCCTGCTCCACATCTCCGAGATTGCCGAGCATCGCGTGAAGGAAGTCAAGGACGAACTGCGCGAAGGCGATCAGGTCATGGTCAAGGTCATGGCCATCGAAGGCAACCGCATCAAGCTCAGCCGCAAAGCTCTCATCAAGGAGCAGAAGGCGAAACTCGGCATCGTCGATGCGCCGGAAGCCTCGGCTAGCCACTCGGCCCATTCGGATGCACCGGTTGCGCGCGCGCCTCGTCATGAATTTGACGAGCGTCAGCCCACCTCCAACTCCAGCACCATCCTCATCGAAGGCGGAGACGACTTCGAGGAGAGCGAAGAGTTCGACGAGGAGAATGAGCCAAACTTCAACGTAGCCGATGGTGCCGCAGCACCAGCAGGAAACGGCGCAGGTCGTGCTCCTGCTGGCCCCGGCGGTCCCGGAGCCAACAACCGTCGTCGTCGTCGTCGTGGTGGTCGCCCCGGCGATCGCGGCCCCGGCGGTCAGGGCGGTCGTGGACCGGCAAGCGCGAGCTAAGTTCGCTCAAACCACTGCAACAATGCAGATGCCCGCTCGTCAAGAGCGGGCATCTGCATTTGCGGTTCAGCATTTGGCCTTGGATTTTCTCCGTCCGGCATTGCCTCGGAGTCGATGCCAGGTCAGGCATTCATGCCGCGGTGGAGTTCCTTTTCCTCATACATGCGCAGGTCCGCGGCAATATACAGATTCGAGGCGTCGCGCGCATCGTCGGGATAGATCGCCGATCCCACGCTTGCGCCGATGTGCAGATCGTGATGATCCACTGAAAAAGGCAAATGCAGCAACTCCACCAGCGAATCGGCAACCGCCTCCACGTCTTCCGATCTTTCCAGATCGGCCAGAACCACGGAAAACTCATCGCCGCCCGTACGCGCCAGCATGTCCCCGCGCCGAATCCGAGAGCGCATTCGGTCAGCCACCTGCTGCAGCAGCAGATCGCCGACGTGATGGCCATACAGATCATTCACCTGCTTGAATCGGTCCAGGTCAATCTGCAACAAGCCAACCTTTTTCTTCGATTCCGCACATCTCTGTATACATTCGTTGAGATGGGTCTGAAACAGGCGGCGGTTCGCCAGCGTCGTCAGATCGTCGTGCAGGGCAAGATATTGCGAGCGCTCAATTTGATTTTCCAGCAACAGCAGCAGCATTCCCACCGCGACCACGTACTTCGGCAGATTCCAAACTTCGCTTTCAATGTGAATGGCGGGAAAACGCATTTGCAGCACTGGGCCAATCACAAAAACCGAAGCCCAGGTCAGAAATCCTCCCACTGTGATCACCGATCCTGCGCTGCTCCGTTTCCGATAGTTGCTCCAGAAGACAAAGCAGCAAGCGAAATAAACCGTAAACAGGATCGCGTTCAGCGCAAAACTTCCATCCTGTGTACGCGGCGGAGCGAAGAGCAGCAGCGATGTACCCAGCAGAAGATACAGTGTCATCACAACGTATCGCGGCATGCCCAGCAGGCGACGTGGCGAGAGCAGTCCCACCAGCAGAGGGCCGATCGCGATCAGCACCGAGGTTGCCGCGAACATCCACCCCGGAGCGCTGGGCAATACCAGAAGAACGATGAAGAGCGAAGGAGGAATACCTAGCGCCGCCGACATCCAGTAGGAAGAAATATGGCGCCGATACTGCACCGACGCGCGCATAAATTCAACCGCCGCGGCCACCAGAGAAATCAGCGTGATCGACAGGACGAGGCTGCCCCAGCCGTTGTCCTGCACCACCACCATGCTGGCGGCAAAGTGGATCAGAATCAGTACCCAGGAAAAAAGCCATTGCCGCGAATCCGCAAAGGGGGTTCCGGGAAGCTCATCGTTATGCTCGGGTTCACGGCGAAGTATGGAATAAAAAGCACCGACCAGGGCTGCAATCGCCAGCAGATCCGGAATTTTCGTCCAGTCCATTCCGTGCTCCAGGTTCGGTTCACGATCACAAGCCAGAGTCACCAGCGCGCAATCTATCCAGAAGTTATCGGCTCAATTTGATTTTGACTTACTTTCGGGACAAATTGAAATATCTTTGGTACGCACAAAGGTAACATAACGCTCCCGCAACGGAAGCATCTTTCGTCAGAAGGACGGAGTTGTCATCCTTGCGAAATAGCAGGCGCGCCTTGTCTTGTTTACAGTTTCCGGTGTTACTCTTCGCTCGTCGCTCGGCTGCCGAAGACGTTGCCCATGCGGCGAATCTGCGCACCCACGCCGCGCAGTTTTTCTTCAATCCGTTCATAGCCGCGGTCCATGTGATACACGCGATCCAGGATCGATTCGCCCTCGGCAACCAGCGCCGCCAGCACCAGCGATGCCGACGCGCGCAGATCGCTGCACATCACCGCAGCGGCAGAGAGCTGTGACGCGCCCTGCACCGTCGCCGTCCGTCCATCGACAGCTATATTCGCGCCCATCCTCACCAGCTCCTGCACGTGCATGAAGCGATTCTCGAAGATGTTTTCCGTGATCCGGGAAACCCCCTGCGCTTGTGTGGACAAGGCCATGAATTGCGCCTGCATATCGGTGGGAAAGCCAGGATATTCGCGCGTCGAGATATCCGTCGCGCTCAGTTTTTCCTCGGCGCGCACGCGTATTGAATCTTCGCTCTGGACATCGACGCGTGCTCCGGACTCACGCAGCTTCTCCATGATGGCTCCCAGATGAGCCGGTTCGCAGTTGGTCACAATCAGGTCGCCGCGCGTGATCGCGCCCGCAACCAGAAACGTTCCCGCTTCAATGCGATCCGGGTTGATCCGATGGCGCGTGCCGTGCAGTTTGCTCACGCCCTGCACGCGGATCGTCGGCGTTCCCGCGCCCTCAATCTGTGCTCCCATGCTCACCAGCATCGCCGCCAGATCGGTCACCTCCGGCTCGCGCGCACAGTTCTCCATCACGGTTTCCCCGTCGGCCAACACAGCGGCCATCAGCAGGTCTTCCGTGCCCGTCACCGTAATCTTGTCAAAGAACAGATGCGTTCCCCGCAGCCGCTCCGCGCGCGCTTCCAGATAGCCATGTTCCTGGGTAATCGTCGCGCCCATCTTTTCCAGCCCCTTCAGGTGCAGGTCGATCGGCCGACCGCCAATCGCGCACCCGCCCGGCATGGCCACGCGGGCCATCCCGCAGCGAGCCACCAGCGGACCCAGCACCAGCGAACTGGCCCGCATCGTTTTCACAATCTCATAGCGCGCCACCGGGTCGGAGAGATGGCGGCAACTGATCGTCGTGCGGTGTTGCGCACGGCCATAGCCCAGCTCAACCTGTGCGCCCATCGACATCAGCAGCTTCTGCTCCGTCTCAATGTCGCGCACCTGCGGAATGTTTTCCAGAATCACTTCGTCTTCCGTCAGAATTGCGGCTGCCATGCACGGCAAAGCAGAGTTTTTTGCACCGGAAACACGAATGCTGCCCACCAGCGGATTGCCGCCGCGGATGACGAATTTATCCATGTCGATCGTCTTCTCCTGAACCCTCAGTGTAACCGCGCGAGGCAGGGAAGCCTCATCCGGGGGAATCGCGCAAGTCAATGCTTGCAGCTCCATGCGCGCACTGCAATCGGGTCGAATGCCAAAACGGAAAGGGAACTGGCACACGGCCAATCGCTGCTACAATTCGAGGACCGCGTCTTCAATCGCGCGGCGAACATTGCCATCCGAACGCGCCAGGCGGCGAACAGCCTCCGGCTTGTCCACCTTCGCCTTCAGCATCACCAGCGCAATCGGAACGCTGCGACCGGCGCTTTTGATTGTGTTCACAGCGGTCTCGCGGTCAATCCGGCAAGCCTGCATCAAGATGCGGATTCCGCGCTCCACGAGCTTGGAATTCTGCATGTGCACGTTGACCATCATGTTTTCGTAGACATAACCGCGCCGTGTCATCGCGCCCGTCGTGATCATGTTCAGCACCATCTTCTGCGCCGTGCCGGCCTTCATGCGCGTCGAACCGGAGACGACCTCAGCGCCAACTTCGGCGACGATCGCAATATCCGCGGCAGCAGCCAGCGGAGTGCCGTGGTTACAGGTGATCGCTGCGGTCTTGGCTCCTCGCGCGCGCGCATACGCCACTGCGGCCACCACATAAGGTGTGCGTCCGGATGCCGAGAGGCCAACCACAACATCCTTGCGCGTCGGCCTGCGCCGCGCAATATCCCGCTGTCCAAGCTCTTCGGAATCCTCATTCACTTCCACAGCCGAGGCCAGCGCCTTCGGTCCACCAGCCATGATGTATTGCACCTGTCCGGGCAGCGTCGAATAAGTCGGAGGACACTCCGAGGCATCCAGCGCCGCGATGCGACCGCTGGAGCCGGCGCCAATGTAAATCAGGCGACCGCCATCCCGCAGACTCCGCGCCACCTGATCGATCACCTGGGCGATCTCCGGCAGAGCCTTCTTCACCGCAACCGCGATCTTCGCATCTTCCTGATTGATGATGCGCGCAATTTCAATCGCAGACTTGGTGTCGAGTCCCTGCGAGGCCTCGTTCTGGCTTTCGGTGGTGAGATGTTGCAGTAGCGCCGCGTGATCCCGGCTTGCGGCTTCGGATTTTGAACCTGTCTGAGTGGGTTCGATCATAGTAGAAGTGCTGATCATAAGAATTCAGTCCCGCACATCGATTGTAGTCCCTCTGTGCCACACTTGGCCGCAGATTTATTCGTACGGCTGTTTCCGCGGGAAAACAAACACGACTCCGCCTCGCATCCCCTCGATCCGGTTCACAAACCTATCGCTTTTCTTACAGCATTGTGAAACTCCGGGCGAAGCTGCCGAATCGCATCCGTCTTTCGATCCGGCCACGTCCGATTGGTCAACAGCACCACAGCCACCTGCGCCTCCAGATCAATCCACAGCGAGCAGCCCGAGTAGCCCAGATGCCCAATCGAATGCGGACTGAAATGGTCGCCGCTCGACGACGGAGCCGACGGAGTATCCCATCCCAGCGCGCGCGAACTTCCCACCGGTGCCTGGCGTTCGCTGAAAAGCTGCACCGTCGCCTCGCTCACCAGCCGATTCCTGCCGCTTTGCAGCATCGCCGCGGAAAACCGCAGCAGGTCGGGAACATTCGAGAACAGGCCCGCATGCCCGGCAACTCCGCCCATCACAAACGCGTGTTCGTCCTGCACCTCACCCTGCACCCTGCGATGCCGAAACGTGCGGTCATCTTCTGTCGGCGGAATCGCCGCGCGCATCGATTCGTCCGGGCAAAAGCCGGTGCGCTCCATCCCCAGCGGCGCAAAAATCTCCCGCTTTGTCCACTGCGCCACGGACTCGCCGGTTAACACTTCCAGCGCTTTGCCCAGCAGGATGAATCCATGATCGGAATACTCGGCCCGCGTGCCCGGTTCCGCTTCCAGTGGCATCGTCAGGCAAGCGCGCAACAGGTCGCCTGCATTGTGTTCGCTGCGAAACAACGGTCGATAACCCGGCAGTCCCGAACTGTGCGCCAGCAGATGGCGCAATGTCACCGCGCGCGCCCACCGGCTGTCTGACCTGCCCACCACAAAGCCCGGCAACAGCTCGCCCAGCAACTGGTCCAGCTTCAGCACCGTGCGTTCGTGCAAGATCATCGCCATCGCCGTCGTCGCCACCACCTTGGTCACGCTGGCAAGGTCATAGACCGTCTCGGCATGCACGCGCGCAGCAGCCAGATCACTCGACGCACCTTCGTGGTAGATGAATTCGCCCAGCCCCTCGCACGCTGCAACTTCATCACGCACCAGCACGCCAAAGGCACATCCCGGAAAGACGCGATTGCGAATGGCGTCGAGCAGCACCGCGCGCGCTTCATCCAGTGGAAACCTGCTCTTCAGATTGTCTTGGTTCAACGACATCTCCACCTCGCTCTGCAAATTTTCGGTGGTTGATACAAGAATCCTACGTCGGCGTGCGCAGCAGCAGATAGCCGCCCGTCAGCCCAAACAGAATATCCGGGGACCACGCCGCCAGCGCCGCCGGCAGATAGTTGACGCTGCCCATCGCATCAAACAGCCCAGCGATCACCCAGTATCCCACAGCGATGCCGATCGCCGTCGCCACGCCCGTCAGCGATCCGCGCCGCCCCATCGAGAGCGCAAACGGAATCGCCATCACCGCCATCACCACCGTCACCAGTGGATAGGCAATCTTGTGATACAGCTCCACACGCAGGCGCATCGTGTCGAATCCGCTTTGCTGCAGGTCGTCAATATAGCGCCGCAGTTGCGCAAAGTTCATCTCCTGCGATTGCAGATTTTCCTTCTTGAAATATCCTGGTTGCTCGCTGATCTCAGGAAAGGACGCCTTCAGAAAGGCGCGAAAACTTGTCTGCGAAGCGCCGGAAAAACTTCGCTCCCATCCGTTTTCAAAGACCCATGTATGCGCGTCCTCGTCCCACAGCACACGCTCGGCATAGATGCGCCGGCGGATTGCAAAGGTCTTTGCATCGAACTCAAAAAACGTCAGATTGGCAAAAGCATTCTGGTCCGGATCGAAAAACTGATAGTAGAAGATGCTGGCTTCGTTATCCGCGCCAGGCTCGCCCACAATCCATTTCTGGTCCGGATGCAGCGTCGTCTGCGGTGGTCGTCCCTTGATCGTGTTGCGCAGCGCTTCCTGCTCGCGATTGGCCTGCGGCAGATACGACTGGTCAAAGGCAAACAAGCTCACCGCCAGCGCCGCCGCAATCACAAACACCGGAACCACCAGTCGATACAGGCTCACCCCTGTCGCCTTCATCGCCGTCAGTTCGCTGTTGCGGTGCAGAATGCCAAAGGTCACCAGCACGGCTATCAGTACGCTCAGCGGCGTGATCTGGTAAATCATGCTCGGTGCCAGATGCACAAGATAGTCGCCTACAACATACAGCGCCACATGGTTGCGCAGAATGTCCCCAACCAGTTCAAAGAATGTGAAGATCAGCATCATCAGCACAAATCCCAAAAGGATCGTGACGAACATCTTCACAAATTCGCGCAGCACATATTGATCCAGAATCAGCGGAAAACCGCGTCGCTTCCACCGTGGAAACGACTGTGGCAAATGGCTGCGAACCCGTCTTCGCCAGCTTTTGAAGCGCATGCGTGCAAAGATGCGCGTCTTGCGGCTCAAGCTGTGTGTGCTGTGCCACGCCGCGCCCCCATTGCTTTCGGCCATCGGCGCAGCCGTCTCCGTCGCCATCGTGAAGATGCGCCCAAACCGTCGTCGCACAGCTTGCATCGCGCGTCCACCGGAAGCCATCTCCGTCAGCAGAAAGATCCCCGCCAGCGCAAACAGACCATTGGCCAGCCACACCGACGCCACCACCGGCAGCTTGCCTGCTCGCCCCCAGGCAATCCCCAGGTTGGAAAGCAGATAGTACGTCAGCACCAGCAGCAGCGTATAGACAAATCCCGTGCTCTTGCCGCCCCGTCGAGAAGTCGCTCCCAGCGGCACGCCCACCAGCATCAGCACCAGGCAGGCCATCGGATACGCCAGTCTGCGTTGGAATTCAATCTCGACGCGTCGCTGCTCCAGGCCCTTTGTCCTGCCTGCTTCGCGCAGCAGTTGTCGATTACCCTCCGCGTAGAGCGGTGTATCCATGCGTCCCAGATGAACATCGCTTTGCGGACTGAAGGTCAGCGGACGATCCGTCGTTGCAAACGTCGAGATCGTGTAATCATCCGGCTGTTTTGCGTCCAGGTTATGTTCGGATGCGTTGCGCAGTCGGATCAGCAGCCCCTGTTCGCTGTCGTCGGTAATCGTCGCCGACTCCGCCGTCGTAATCTCCGGCGTAATCGGATTCGTCACGTCGGCAATGAACAACTGCTTCCAGTTCGCCACGCCGCCGCTTGTCCGCGTCTGCTGCACATAGACAACCGTGTTGCGAAAGTCTTCATAGAAGACGCGCGGTTCCACCTCAAACGACGCCTGTGACTTCGCCAGCGAGTTTTGCAGCGTCAGAATCGCACGATTCGCATGTGGCGACAGATAAAGCGAGTTCAGCAGGCCAAACGCCGTGCCCAGGCCAGCCAAAATCGCGGCCACGCGCACCAGATACCAGATGCCCATTCCGGACGCGCGCATGGCGATGATCTCGGAATCGACCGCAAGCCGACTCAACCCCAGCAGCACGCCCACCAGCACGGCCATCGGAATCGTCAGCAGAAAGGTATTCGGCAGCGTAAACAGGATGATCTCGCCCAGCGCCGTCAGGCTGGAGCTGTTGCGCACCACCATGTCCAGAATCTGTTCCAGCGGCCGCATGAACAGAATAAAAGTGAACAGCGCGCAGCCCAGAATCGCATGCGAGGTAATTTCGCCGAGAATGTAACGGGTGAGAATGCGCACAGGATTCAGCCTGCCATCAGTCTATCGCGCCTGCCGCATCTCCTCGGATTGCCAGCTTCGCAGCCGCAGGCTGTTGGCCAGCACGCTCACCGAACTGCAAGCCATTGCCGCCGCCGCCATCCACGGCGCCAGCGTCAGATGCAGCACCGGATACAGCACACCCGCCGCCAGCGGAATCCCCAGCACGTTGTATCCCGCGGCCCACGCCAGATTCTGTCGCATCACCTTCACCGTCGCGCGCGCCAGTGCAATCGCCGTCACCACGCCGCCCGGATCGCTGCTCAGCAGCAACACGTCGCCCGCCTCCTGCGCCAGCGCTGCTCCGGCACCCATAGCAAACCCGGCCTCGGCCTGCGCCAGTGCCGCGGCATCATTGATTCCGTCGCCCACCATCCCCACGCGCCTGCCCGCCGCCTGCATCGCGCGAATCCGCTCCAGCTTGTCGACGGGCATCAGTCCTGCGGCCACCTCATCGATCTGCAGCGCCGCCGCCACGGGTGCTGTCGCCGCCGCACTGTCGCCCGTCAGCATGGCCACGTGCAACCCCATCGCCCGCAGCGCACCCATCGCCGCTTTCGCAGTTGTACGCAGCTCATCGCGCATCTCCAGAAATCCTGCCGCGCTGCCATTCACCGCCAGCCACACGCGCGTCACGCCGCTTTCCGCCGTGGTCGTCTCGCGCGGCTCTTCCGGCCAGCGCACAGCTTCTTCCTCCAGCAGCGCACGATTGCCCAGCAGCACCTGTCTGCCGCCCACCGTCCCGCTCAACCCTCTCCCGCCCTGCGTCATCACGTCTTCAGCCGTCGTCCACGTCAACCCGCGTTCGCGCGCCGCCTCCAGCACAGCATGCGCCAGTGGATGCGCAGATCGCTCTTCCATCGCCGCCGCCAGACTCAGCACCGCAGCCTCGCTCCATTCCGTCAGGGCCACCACGCGCGTCAGCGAAGGCTTGCCCGCCGTCACGGTTCCGGTCTTGTCCAGCACCATCGTATCCAGCGTCGTCAGTCGCTCCAGAGCTTCGCCGCCTTTGATCAGTACGCCAAAATGCGCGCCTCGTCCAATCGCTACCGTCAACGCCGCCGGCACCGCCAGCCCCATCGCGCACGGGCAGGCAATCACCAGCACCGAGACCATGCTCTCCACCGCCAGCGCCGCATCGTGCGTCGTCGCCAGCCAACCCACAAAGGTCAGCGCCGCCACCACCAGCACCACCGGCACAAACACCGCACTCACCCTGTCCGCCAACCGCTGCATCGGCGCACGCGACCCTTGTGCCTGCTCCACCAGCCGCGCAATCTGCGCCAGTGTTGTCTCCGCGCCCACCTCTTCGGCGCGGCACAGAATCGCACCATCATAGTTCAGGCTGCCGGCCAGCACACGTTCGCCCACCGTCCGCACCACAGGCAAGGACTCGCCCGTCAGCATCGACTCATCCACCGTCGTCGTGCCCTTCACAATCGTCGCGTCCACAGGAATGCGTTCTCCAGCCAGCACAACCACCAGATCGCCCGTATGCACCGCGTCCAAAGGCACCATTCGCTCCTGCGCATTCTCCGCGTCCTCTTCGCGAATGCGCGCCTCCTGCGGCTGCAACTGCGCCAGCGCATCCACTGCTGCCAGCGCGCGGACTTTTGCCCGTGCCTCCAGCCATTTGCCCAGAATCAGAAAACCCACAATCAGCAGCACCGAGTCAAAGTACACCGCGCCCTGCGTCGCCGGATGCGCCACCGTCCACGCTGAATCCGCAAACGCGACGCCAGTCCCCAGCGCCACCAGCGTATTCATATTCGTCTCGCCGTGCAGCAGCGCTTTCCACGCGCTGCGATAGATCGACGCTCCCGCCCACGCCGTCACCACACCGGTCATCGTAAGCAGCGCAAGCGTCAGCCCATCCGCGCCGCCACGCATACCCGTCTGACTGCTCGCCATCGGCGCAAACATCGGCGCAATCATCGGCGCTGCCATGGCAATCACGCCCGCGACAATCGTCACCGCTGCTTTCCACGCCAGACTTCTGCTTGCACCGGAGTCTTTTTCCTGCGCTGTCGTCTCGCCTGCCTTGCGCGGAGCCACCGCATCATACCCGGACGCCTTCACAGCATTCACCAGCGCCGCAACGCTTGTGCGTCCGCCATCAAATCGAATCTGCGCGCGATGACGCATCAGATCCACATGCGCCTCGCTCACGCCATGCACTGCACGCAGCGCGCCCTCCACATGACGCTGACAGGCCGCGCAGCTCATGCCCAGCACCGGCAGCGTCACCGCTTCCAGCGCAGCTATTTCCGTTCCTGCGCCGTCACCATTTTGTCCAGTATGCGGCATCCTGGCCTCACGCCGCCGAGTGCGCTGCAACAGAGTGCGCCGGGAATCCAGCCTTTGCCAGCGCTGCAATCACCTGCTCAGCCGCTGCCTGCGCGTCGTCGGCTGCAAATCGCGCCACACCCACGCGCACTTCTTCCACGCGAAACGGCCCCGCGCAAGGCAGGCGA
>JAJZCP010000248.1 GCA_021846065.1 Acidobacteriota bacterium | reverse complement strand
CGGATCATGCCATGCGGCTGCGAAGCTTCGGGGGCATGTCCCAAAAAAGTGTTATTGCCGGGCATAGGTGATGGCGTGCTTTCTTGGAGGGTGCGGGTATTTTGAGCTCGCATGGCATGATCCGCACTTTTCCCTGAGAGCAGGCTGCGGCTGGGTGATGATCCCCGGATTCGGAACCAGCCTGGGCCTTGTGAGCAAAGGCACGCTTATCGATGCGCTGTCCCTCTGCCATTGCCGATGAGTCGGGCCGGCTGCTGGCCCTGGCTGAATACGGACTGGACGCAGAGAAGGTCCTGCCCGATCTGGAACCCGTGGTGCACATTGCGGCGCGCATGCTGGACATGCCAGTGGCGGCGATCAACATGATTGGCAGCGACCACGTCTTCTTTGCCGCCAGCGTGGGCATCGGGGAATGCGATATGCGGCGGGATGTGTCCTTTTGCGCGCATGCGATCACCCAGGACGACGTAATGGTGGTGCTGGACGCGAAGCTGGATGCGCGATTCCACGACAATCCTCTGGTAACCGGAACGGCGGGAATCCGATTCTATGCGGGGATTCCGCTGCATTCGCCCTCGGGCCATGCCCTGGGGGCGCTGTGCGTGATTGATTCTCGCCCGCACTCGGTGTTTTCGCAGCAGGATTGCGAACGCCTGAAAGATCTGGCTCGCCTGGCCAGCGACAAACTGGAACTGCGCCGGCTGGAGAATGCGCGGGAGGGCAGCGGGTTCCGGTTCGAGGAGATCGCATGGACCTCGCCGGCGCCGATTGTTTGTTTCGACGAGGAACGGAACATTACATTCTGGAATGCGGCGGCGGAATCGATGTTCGGCTATACGGCCTCGGAAATGGTGGGGAAACCGCTGAGCGCGCTGCTGGCAATGAGCCACGGTCCGTTGGCAGCGATGATCGGCGACCTGATCAGAACGGGGCAGCCGGCTACCAGCGGCAGCGTGGGTGAGGCGGTGGGCCTTCGCAAGGAGGGCAGCGCACTGCCGATGGAGATCGCGCTGTTCAGCTGGACGCAGGCAGGGCAGAAGCGATTTGGGGCACTGCTGGCAGACATTACGGAGCGACGGCAGCAGGAGGATGAACTGTACCGGCTGGCGAATTTCGACGCGCTCACCGGAGGTGCCAACCGCAGCCTGTTGCAGCGGCGCATTACAGAAGAACTGGCGACAGGCGCGCCGGTGTCGGTTATCGCCATCGATCTGGACAATTTCAAGGACATTAACGACACACTGGGCATCTCGGCGGGCGACCGGGTGCTGTCCACTCTGGCCGGGCGGATGCAACGGTGCATCCGGCCCATTGATACGCTGGCGAGGACGGGGGGCGATGAGTTTGCAATTCTGCTGCCGCAGGTGGGAGACGCACTGCGCTCGTTCTCGGTGGCCGAGTCGGTGATTGCCGCGGTGGCCAAGCCGATTGAGGTGGAGGGGCAGGAAGTCCGCGTGGCGGCCAGCTGCGGGATTGCTTTCTCGCCGGCGCATGGCCAGGAGACCGAGGAACTGCTGGGCAACGCCGACCTGGCGCTCTATCAGGCAAAGACGCTAGGCGGTAGCCGCTCGTTTGTGTTTGTTCCCTCGCTGCGCATGGAAGCGATCGAACGGCGCAAATACCAGGCGGAGCTGCACCACGCAGTGGAGGCGAGGGAATTCGAGCTCTACTACCAGCCGCAGGTGCGGATCAGTGACGGAGCAATCGTCGGCGCCGAAGCGCTGCTGCGCTGGAACCATCCCCAGCGTGGACTGCTGCGGCCCGGAGCATTCCTGCGGGTGCTGGAAGGCGGGCCGCAGGTCCTTCCGGTAGGGGACTGGGCTCTGGAGGCAGCCTGCCAACAGGTAGCGCAGTGGCGCGGGGGCGATGCGCCGGGGTTGCGGATCGGGGTGAATTTGTTCAGTGAGCAATTCCATCGGAACGACCTCGAAGAGCGAGTAGCACGCACACTCGAGCGGTATCAGCTACCTGCGGAAGCGCTGGAGCTGGAGATCACCGAGAACATCATCCTGGATGGGAATGAACTGATCCTGAAGCCGCTGGAGAAACTGCGGGCGATAGGCGTGTGCATCGCCTTCGACGACTTCGGAACGGGCTATGCGTCGCTTAGCCTGCTGAAGAATTATCCGCTCACGCGGATCAAGGTGGACCAGAGCTTCGTCTGCAACATGTGCGTGTCGCGGCGGGACGAGGCGACGGTGGCAGCGGCGATCGAACTGGCGCGGATTTACGATCTGGACGTGATCGCAGAGGGCGTGGAAACACACGAGCAGTTCGACAAGCTCATGGAACTGCACTGTGACGAGGTGCAGGGATACCTTTTCGGCAAGCCGATGCCGATGGCCGTGTTCACCGCTGCCCTGCGGCGGCAGGCGATGAGGCCAGCGCCTCAAGCCATGCAAGCCTGAGTTTTCAGATATTCGCGTCAGGCCTTCCCGATGGTGTTGTCTTGTGAGGCGGTTTCCGAATCGACAAAGCAATCTGGTACGGCGTTTACAGAAAATCCAGCACATTTCCCCACGACCCAAAGCCGGATGCCGTGTCTAATGAACCAATAGCCGAGGCTCGTAGCGGGCGCATTCCCCCTTCAGGAAATCACGATGCAGACTCAATGGATCCGCTCTGCTATGCTCTATCCTTGACGGCGCTTCCGCTGGAGTGCCGCGCTCGCGACGCTGACCTCAGCAATCGGGGAGGTAGAAGTGAAGAAGTATTTTTTCCTAAGCCTGGCGATCTCTGCCGCACTCTGCGCGTCCGCTTTCGCTGCCCTCAAAACTGGTGACCGAGCGCCTGATTTTTCGGCCCGCGCATCCCTTGCGGGCAAGGATTTCAATTTCTCACTGCAGGCTGCGTTGAAGAAGGGCCCGGTGGTCGTGGGGAAATGTGCTGGATTTTCT
>JAJZCP010000247.1 GCA_021846065.1 Acidobacteriota bacterium | reverse complement strand
ATCCGTGGCAGCTTGGGCATCCGATCAGTTACTTCAAGGGGGCATATGGGATGGTTCTGCTGCGGGATCAGATTCTGGGGCAGCAGCGTTTCGACTGGGCGTTTCGCAAGTACATTCGCGACTGGGCATTCAAGCATCCTTCGCCTTCCGATTTCTTCCGCGAAATGCAAAGCGAAGGCGGCGAGGAACTGAACTGGTTCTGGCGCGGCTGGTATATGAATAACTGGAAGTATGACGTGGCCGTGGAGAAGATTGACGGCGACGCGGTGATGCTGCGCAATCTCGGCCAGCTCGTTTTGCCGACACCAGTCGAGGTGAGCTTCCGCGACGGGACAAAGACGCGCGTGGTGCTGCCGGTGGAGACGTGGCTGAAGAGCGGAACCTACACGTGGTCTGGTGAGAAGCCGATTGCATCCGTGGTGGTCGATCCGGATCATGTGTTGCCGGATGACAATCGCAGCAACAATCAGGTCAGCGCGCAGGAGTGATCGATGCGATTTTTCGGGCCTCGCAGTGGAGCCTTCTGGTAGAGTGAGAGGCATGTTCGGGAAGCTGATTTCTGCCCCTTTGTTCCTTGCTGGATTTGCCTTCGTTTTCACCGCCGCAGGCATGGCGCAAACTGCGAGTTCCGACGCGCATTCGAGCGGTGGAAGCTCGCCTCTGCGTGTCTTCGATTCAACGTTGATCGACACGAACGCCAATCCCTGCCAGGATTTTTTCCAGTACTCGTGCGGCAACTGGCTGAAGAAGCATCCGTTGCCCGCTGACCGATCGTATTATGGGCGGTTTAGTGAACTCTATGATCTGAATCTGGAGCATTTGCGCGGAATTCTGGAGCAGGCGGAGACGGCCGGCCAGCGCACTCCGAATGAGCAGAAGATTGGCGACGAATATGCCAGTTGCATGGACGTGAAGGCAATTGATGCGAAGGGCACAAAGCCGCTGGAGCCTATGCTACGGAAGATTGACGCGCTTCATTCGCGAACGGAGCTTCCGGCTCTGGTGGGTGAGTTGCAGCGGATGGGTGTGCGCGTCTTTTTCGATATGGGATCGAGTCCGGATTATGCAGATTCCAGCCGCGAGATTGCGTTCTATGATGCCGGTGGCAAGGGATTGCCAGAGCGTGGATTCTATACGCGCATGGATGCAAAATCGACGGAGATTCGCAAGCAGTATGTGGCACACATTGCCAGGATGCTAACGCTGGTCGGCGAGCCTGCCGCGCAGGCCAATGAAGATGCGGCAAAGGTGATGGCACTCGAGACAAAGCTGGCGGATGCTTCATTGACGGCGACCGAGGAGCGCGATCCGCAGTCGGGGAACCATCCGAGTGACGTGGCGAAGCTCAGCGCGCAGATGTCTGGTTTTTCGTTGGACACATATCTGAAAGCCTATGGCGGGCCGACAAGCGGAAAAATCAATTTGACGCAGCCGAAGTTTTATTCTGCGCTGAATGAAATGCTGGCAACGGCGCCGCTGGATTCATTGCGCGCCTATCTTCGCTGGCATCTGTTGCACACCTTTGCGGGGACGAGCCTGCCGGAGAGTTTTGAGCAGGAGAACTGGCACTTCTATGCGCATGTGCTGGGCGGCGCGGAGAAGCAGCAAGAGCGCTGGAAGACCTGCGTGAGCCGCGTGGATCATGAGATGGGCGACGCGCTGGGGCAGGTGTATGTGGCGCGGTATTTTCCGCCCGCCGACAAGCAGCGAACGCTGGAGCTGACCGAGGCGATCGAGCAGGCGATGGGACAGGATATCGAAAGCGTGGACTGGATGAGCGCCGCGACCAAGGCGCAGGCGATCATCAAGCTGCACGGGGTGATGAACAAGATCGGATATCCGGACAAGTGGAAGAGCTACAAGACGCTGACGATTGTGAAGGGCGACGCGGCGGGCAACCAGATGCGTGTGAGCGAGTACCGAACGGCGCGCGACCTGGCGAAGATTGGCAAGCCGGTAGATCGGAAGGAGTGGGAGATGACGCCGCCGACGGTGAATGCCTACTACGACCCGCAGGAAAACAATGTGAACTTTCCGGCTGGATATTTGCAGCCGCCGTTTTTCAGCGGCAAGGAAGGCGACGCGGCAAACTACGGAGATATGGGATCGACGATCGGGCACGAGCTGACGCACGGCTTTGACGACGAGGGTCGGCAGTTTGACGCGACCGGAAATCTGAAGGACTGGTGGACGAAGAGCGACGAGGCGAACTTCAACGCGCGAGCCGAGTGCATGGTGAAGCAGTATGACGCGATTGAGGTGGTGCCCGGTGTGCATCTGAACGGCAAGCTGACGCTGGGAGAGAATCTGGCGGACCTGGGCGGGCTGCGGCTGGCGCTGATGGCGTGGCTGCTAAAGGTCGATGAAAAGCACGTTGACCTGACGGCGAAGCGAGATGGCTACACGCCCGAGCAGCGATTCTGGATCGCCTATGCGCAGCAGTGGTGCTCGCAGACACGACCGGAGGCGCTGCGCACGCAGGCACAGACCGATCCTCATGCGCCGGACAAGTACAGGACAAACACGATCCTGCAGGATATGCCGGAGTTTGCCAAAAGCTTTTCCTGTAAACAGGGCGATGCAATGGTGATTGCGCAGCCCTGTCGCATCTGGTGAGCATGCAGGCGCGCGCAAAAAGCAGAAGGCCCGCCGCAATGGCGGGCCTTCTGCTTTGGAGCGTGACCGCGGCTAGGCTTTGCCGATGACTTCGGCGAGCTTGGCGCCGATGTCGGCAGGGGAGACGACGACGTGAATGCCGGCTTCGCGCATGGCTTTCATCTTCTCGGCGGCCGTGCCCTGTCCGCCGGAGATGATGGCTCCGGCATGACCCATGCGGCGGCCCGGCGGCGCCGTCTGGCCGGCGATGAAGCCGACGACGGGCTTTTTCACATGCTCTTT
>JAJZCP010000022.1:371-13012 GCA_021846065.1 Acidobacteriota bacterium | reverse complement strand
ACTTGGCTTTGCGGTTGTTCTCCGATTCCCCCCATTCGCCCTCGATCCAGCCCTGATGCTCCAGCCGATAAATGGCTGGGTAAAACGAGCCTTGCTGGATCTCCAACCGGTCTCCGGAAATCTGCTGGATACGGAGCAGAATGCCATACCCATGCAACGGGCCGAGCGAAATGGCCTTGAGGATCAACAGGTCGAGGGTTCCTTGGAGTAGATCTACGCGTTTTGCCATGCGGTCTCCTAGATGGAATAGGAGCATAATCCCATCTCTCCTAGCCAGTCAAGGAGTAGACAGATGGTCTTTGCGGGGACTTGACCTCTGATAAAGGACATCTCTCAGGAAACGGATAGCCGTCGGCTATTTATCTGATCCAATGAAGTCTTGGACGAACCGCCGATGCCTACCTACGCTGCCAAGCAGATAGGAGGCTTATGAATTCCTCTATTTCTGCTCCGATTCGCCAAGCCGACCTCACTTTGCATGAACGCTTCGTGGATGCGGACGAAGGTGCGATTGTGCTCAGCGTCCATCCGAAAACCCTGCAACGCTGGTCCCGCCAGGGAATTGTGCCCGCTCACCCCATCGGTGAAGGGCGGCGCAGATACTGGCGCTACCTGGCCTCGGAGTTGGAAGCGTGGCTGCGAGAGCGCACGGCCCAGACCGTTCCGCGCGCCGGGTAATTGGGCGCAACCAGCGATTCAGCGGGCCGCTGATCTTCATCGACTACTTCACCAGATCTGAGTAGTGTGTGTAGTAGCCACCGGTGCCGCTGAACAGGAGAAATCTCATGTTTAGGCGAGCACGATATCAGCAAGGAAGTCTGCAGCGGATTGCACGCAAACGGGGGCCGGATTGCTGGTTCTTCCGTTGGTACGAGATCGACGCCAACGGCAGCAAACGGTACCGCAAGTCTGTGGTGGGAACGGTCGAAGAGTATCCGACCGAGGCCAGCGCACAGAATGCGATCAGCACGCTGCGGTTCAACATCAACCAACAGGCCCCAAGATCGGAATGGCAGCCATATTCGGTCAAGGAACTGATCAACCATTACAAGGAAACCGAGTTGCGAATTGAGCAATCGGAAGGTGAACCCGATGAAGACGAAAAGGCGTACTCCACGAAGAAAACTTACACCATCTTCCTGGACCGCTGGATCGAACCTCGTTGGGGGCCGTTTCGGCTGCGCGAGGTTCGCACGGTCGCAGTCGAAGAATGGCTCAAGCGCCTGACTCTTTCAAGTGGGAAGATGATGGCACGAGGAACCAAGGCGAAGACCCGAAACATCATGCATGCTCTGTTCAATCACGCGATCCGGTACGAGTGGCTTCCACAGAACTCGAACCCGATTACGCGCGTGCGCCAGAGCGCCAAGCGGGAGCACATCCCCGAAGTGCTGGATGTTGCGGAGTTCCAATTGCTGCTCGCCGAACTTCCGATGCGCGAACGGACGCTCGTCATTCTGGATGCAGTGACGGGGCTACGCCGGAGTGAACTGCTGGCGTTGAAGTGGTCGGACATCGATTTTGACCAACTTCAGATTCAGGTCAGCCGCTCCATCGTCCATCAGGTCGTCGGACGCTGCAAAACGGAGGCTTCCAGAAAGCCGGTCCCTCTGGATGCGGCCGTTGCGGAGGAGGTCTGGTTGTGGAAACAGTCCACCATCTACAACCAGCCGGAGGATTGGGTCTTTGCCAGCATTCGCATGAACGGCAAGCAGCCCCTCTGGCCCGACAGCCTGATGAGCCGAAATATCCAACCGGCTGCCAGGAAGGTCGGCATCCTCAAGCGCATCGGCTGGCATACCTTCCGCCACACGTTGGCGACCGTTCTGAAAGCGAATGGCGAGGACGTGAAGGTCGTGCAGGAGCTGCTGCGCCACGCGAACAGCCGGATCACGCTGGATGTTTACACACAAGCGCTTACGCCCGCCAAACGCGAGGCGCAAAGCAAAGTTGCCAACCAGATTCTTCCGAAGAAAGTTGTGGCGGGAGAGTCATAATCCTTATCGAACCCTTTCAAACCCTCGTTTTTCGAGGCGGATTCGCTAAGTCTATGAAGAATATGGTAGGCACGAGGAGACTCGAACTCCTGACCTCTACCGTGTCAAGGTAGCGCTCTAACCAACTGAGCTACGCGCCTACAGAAAGGAACTTCTCCGATTGTAAATGGAAACGGGCAGCCGCGGACGGACGAATGCGTCCCGCCCGCCGCGCGCTTGGGTTACGATAATGCAGGACTGACAAATCGCCGTGCTCGGCCAATTACGCGCGCTGCCCAATCAACTCACGCTGCTACGGCTCTCCATCATTCCATTCCTCGTCCTGTCGATCCTTGACGGGCATTTTCATCGCGCCTTTATTCTGATTGTGATTGCCGGAATCAGCGATGGCCTGGATGGCGCGCTGGCGCGGCTGTTCCGTCAGCGCACGACGCTCGGCTCATATCTGGACCCGGTGGCGGACAAGCTGCTGCTCAGCACGCTGTTTCTGGTGCTGATGCACGTAGGTCTGGTGTCCCGCCGTGTGACCGTTATGGTCTTCAGCCGTGATCTGGGCATTATTGTCGTGGGAGCACTGCTGTTCCTGACAACCGGCATTCGCGACTTCCGGCCCAGCCTGCTGGGCAAGGCGAACACGCTGGCGCAGATTCTAGCTGTCTGCTCTGTCGTGCTGGCGCAGACCCATCCGCTGTTGTGGGTATTACGAGTGCGGCAATTTTCTCTGCAAGCCACACTGTGGCTTACGGTGGCCTCGGGCTTCCACTACCTGTGGCTGGCTGGCCAGCGGCTGGGCGCGTCGCCCGAACGCGGAGCCTGACAGACGGCGGTTACGCCTCCGGCGTTGCGCCTTCAGCATCCACGCCGGACTGCTCTTCAATCTCCATATCAGAAAATTCGCTGGAATCAAATACTTCGCCGCACTCCAGACATTCGACAAACTCACTGTCTTCGTCGCGCGACACGACACGTACGCGGGGATGTTTACAGGCTTGCATGGTTAGAGGTTTTGCTGCGGATGGCTCCCGATGGCGTTAGTCTCAAATAAGGGGAGCGGTTTGTCAAAAGGAAAAACCTGACAGCAAACGCCGCCTAAGCCCTACGGAAAACAGCAGCGCGCACCATGACGGCATCCCAGCAAAAGCGTCCGCCCATCTACCTTGACTATCAGGCCACCACGCCGGTTGATCCCCGGGTCGTGCAGGCGATGCTTCCATATTTTTCTGAGCAGTTTGGCAACGCCGCCAGCCGCAGCCACGCCTACGGGTGGAAAGCCGAGCAGGCGGTAGAGGCCGCACGCGCTCAGGTAGCTGCCCTGCTGGGCGCCAGCGCGAAGGAGATCGTGTTCACCTCCGGAGCGACGGAGAGCAACAACCTGGCACTAAAAGGCGTGGCGGAGGCGCTGCGGGACAAGGGACGCCACATCATTACCCAGGCCACGGAACACCGGGCTGTGCTGGATACCTGCGCTCACCTGGAAAAGCTGGGCTATTGCCTTACGATTCTTCCGGTGGATCGCCAGGGCCTGGTTGCACCGGAGCGCGTGCGTGCAGCGATCCGCGAAGATACGATCCTTGTCTCCATCATGGCTGCCAACAATGAGATCGGCGTGCTGCAAGCGATCGATGCCATTGGCGCCATTTGCCGCGAGCGCGGCGTTCTGTTCCACAGCGATGCTGTACAGGCAGCCGGGAAAATTCCTTTGAACATGCAGACTATGCCGGTCGACCTGCTGTCGCTCTCCGCGCACAAGCTTTATGGGCCGAAAGGCGTGGGCGCGCTGTATGTAGCGCGGGGCCGCGGCATTCGGCTGGCCGCACAAATGGATGGCGGTGGCCATGAGCGCGGCCGTCGATCGGGCACGCTGAACGTGCCGGGCATTGTTGGTATGGGCGCAGCCTGCGCACTGGCCCAGCAGGAGATGGCTGAGGAAGCGGAGCGGCTGCGCGGCCTGCGCGATCTGCTGAAGATGCGCCTGGAAGGGTCCCTGGCGGATGTGGCCGTAAACGGCGCGATGGAGCCTCGCCTCCCTGGCAACCTTAATATGCTGTTTCGAGGCGCTGAAGGCGAGGCCTTAATGATGGCGCTGGATGACGTTGCGGTTTCGAGCGGGTCAGCGTGCACGTCGGACGCAATTGAGGCATCGCATGTTCTGCGCGCCATTGGCCGAAGCGACGATGAGGCACACAGCTCAATCCGCTTTGGCCTGGGCCGTTTCACAACGGAAGATGAGATTGTTTACGCTGCCGGGCGAGTGGTGGAAACGGTGCAGCAGCTTCGCGAGCTTGCGCCCGCCGGCAACGCGGCTCCCTGACTGGCGACGGCAGGAGTTTTTGTATCAGGGACAAATATCAGGAGGAGCACGGCGCCTCAGGCGAAGGCGCCGCGGAAGAGCTCGAATTCGGGCTTTGCTTCGACAAAGTACACCGACACGACATCGAAGCGTACCGGAATCTGGTCAAAATTTTCCATCTGGCGGATATACGCCTGGGCCATGCGGTGCAGCATATGCCGCTTGTCGTGGTCCACAGCCGACTCGGCCGGGCGGAAGAGGCGGGATGTCCGCGTCTTGACCTCAATAAAGCAGAGGAACTCGCCGTCCCAGCCGATCAGGTCAACATCCCCGCGCAGGCGTGGTGAGCGCCACCGCCGCGCAACGATCACATATCCATGACTGCGCAAAAAGAAATACGCCGCATCTTCCCCGCGAAGACCCGTGGTCAGATGCGTGGTCCCACGCATGGGTAGTGCCCGGCGGACGGGCTGACGGTCCAGCCAGTTTGTGGTCCGCTCCAGCAGGGACAGACGATATTGGGCCAGTAAAGAGATTGCAGGTGCTCCAGGGAAAGTTTTTTAACTGTACCAACCCGTCAACCGTAGGGCAAGTGACTTTATCACTTTACGGTTGACGGATTGGATGCCTGGAGTAAAATGCACTATTTTTGCAGCATTCCGGCGTTTTCCTGCTCGATCGTGGCGATGCAGTCTTCCAGAATGTCGAGGCAGACCTCCGCCTCCTGCGGTTTGACGATAAGCGGGGGCGCCAGCCGCAGTGAAGTTTCGCCACAGCCAAGGATCAGGAGACCGCGCTCAAACGCCATCTCTTCGATTCGGTTACGCCACTCCTGCGCCGCCGCCCGGGTCTTCTGGTCCTTGACGATTTCAATGCCAAGCATCAGTCCCCGGCCGCGGACATCCCCGACAATGGGGTGCTTTGCCGGCCACTGCTTCAGCCGCGCCATCATAGCGGCGCCGGTGGAGGCAGCATTCGCCAGCCCTTCGCGCTCCAGAACATCCAGGGTAGCCATGGCAGCCGCAATGGCGACGGGATTGCCGCCAAACGTAGAGGCATGCGAGCCGGGCTTCCAGTCCATGACGCTGGCACGGCTCATACAGACGCTGAGCGGCATGCCGCTGGCGATACCCTTCGCAATGCAGACGATGTCCGGTTCCACGCCGGTGTGCTCAATGGCCCACCACTTACCGGAGCGGCCCACGCCACTCTGTACCTCATCGGCCACCAGCAGAATGCCGTGGCGGTCGCAGATGCGGCGCAGCTCCTGCATGAAGACGGTGGGCGCGACGACGTAGCCGCCTTCGCCCTGGATGGGCTCGACAAAGATCGCGGCCACCTCTTCCGGCGGCAGCGTGGTTTTGAAAAGCTTGTCTTCAATGTAGCGGGCGCAGCCGAGTGCAAAAGCCTCTTCCTCCTGCGGGCCGCCGCTGCAGCCGCGATACGCATAGGGGTAGCGCACATGGGTGACGCCGGGAACGAAGGGCGCAAACCGGCGGCGTTGCTGCGGCTTGGACGCGGTGAGCGAGAGCGCGCCCATGGTGCGGCCATGGAAGCTGCCGAGAAACGCGATCACATTCTGACGGCCGGTGTGGTAGCGCGCCAGTTTGAAGGCGCATTCCACGGCTTCCGCGCCGGAGTTGCCGTAGTAAAACTTGTGCGGGCCCGGCATCGGCGCAATGGCCGACAGACGCTCGGCCAGCCGCACCATGCTTTCGTAATAAAAGTCGGTGCCGGACATGTGGATCAGCTCGGCGGCCTGCGCCTGGATGGCCTGTACTACCTCCGGATGACAGTGCCCGGTGGAACAGACGGCGATGCCCGCAGCAAAATCCAGAAACTCGTTGCCATCCGCGTCTTCCACGCGGGAGCCGCGGCCGCGCTTCGCGACCAGCGGGTAGGAGCGGGTGTAGCTGGGCGACATCCATTTTGCGTCCGCATCCACAATGGCGCGCGCCTTGGGGCCGGGCAGTGGCGTGTTCAGTTTTGGGCCAAACTGGCGGTAGGTTTCACTGGTCGTGAACGATGAAGCTTTCATGGCAAATTCCTCCGGGTGGTAAAGGGCTGCCTCGCACCAAAGGGCGAAGACGGCCAGAGCCGAACGGGCCAGGACGCGCAAAGCGCGAATGGAAATTTTCCGGAAGTCAGAATCGGAGCTGGAAAGGATGGCGCTCCGTCGGCAGGCTTAGTCGCTGCCGAACAGGCTAGGTCGAGTGCGGGTGGGCAGTACGCGCAGGTGCTTACGCGGGCGCAGGCGTCCGGCGCGCTCACGGGGAACGCTGGCCAGCACAGCCGGAATGAAGCCAACCCTTTGCATCTTTACCTGCTGCGATCAGTATACCTGCCGGTGCAAGCTGCGCCCCTGCGAACCGTGCAGCCAGCGTCTACTTCCGGCGCCAGCGCACGCCAGAAGGCGTATCTTCCAGCAGGATTCCGCTACCGGAGAGTTGTTCCCGCACCGCATCGGCGCGGGAAAAGTCGCGATTCGCGCGTGCCTGTTTGCGTTCTGCGATCAGCTCGGAGATGCGCTCGTCCGTCAAAGCGTAGCTGGCGACCAGTTCCGGCGTGGCATCCGCCGTCCGGCCTTCGCGTTCTGCCCATTCCAGCGCAGCACGGGTCACCGCCTCGTCTGTATTCTCAAGCACGGCAAAAATTTCATCGAACCGCTGCAGCACGTCGAGGATCGGCTCTACATTTCCCGCGCAAAGCGAGCCGGAGTCGGCAGCTGCATTCGCCGCCCGCACCAGATCGAAGATGGCAGCGCGGGCTTCGGCCGTGTTCAGGTCGTCTTCCAGTGCGGCAGTAAATTTTTCGCCGGCAGCCTGGGTCAGTGTGAGTAATTCCTGATTCAGACCCGCCGCAAACTTCTCCGTCCGCAGGCGCGTGTGAAAGGTGCGCAAGCGACCGACGGCGTGCGTGGACTCCGCCAGTCCGTCAAAGGTGAAGTTGAGCTGATTGCGATAGGGAACGGCGGTCAGCAGAAAGCGGATGGCCGACGCACGGTGCCCGCGCAGCAGCAGGTCACGCAATGTGTAAAAGTTGCCGAGCGACTTCGACATCTTTTTGCCTTCAACCAGCAGAAACCGCACATGCATCCAGTGGCGCGCAAACGTCTTTCCGGTCGCGGACTCTGACTGCGCAATCTCGTTTTCATGATGGGGAAACATCAGATCCTCGCCCCCGGCATGCAGGTCCAGCGTCTCGCCCAGATACTCCATCGCCATGGCGGAGCACTCGATGTGCCAGCCAGGACGCCCGTCGCCCAGGGGCGTCTGCCAGCTTACTTCGCCGGGCCGCGTCGCCTTCCATAGCGCGAAGTCGCGCGCACTGTCCTTGTCATACTCATCCACATCCACGCGCGCGCCATCTTCCATGCCCGCCAGATCCTTCTTCGAGAGCTTGCCGTACTCGGGAAAGCTGGCCAGACGAAAATACCAGGAGCCGTTTTCGCCGCGATAGGCGTGGCCGTTGGCTGACAGTTTTTCAATCAGCGCGGTCATCTGCGGAATATGTTCCGTGGCGCGGCAGAGAATCTCCGGCCGCTCGATGTGCAGCCACTCCATATCTTCAAGAAACGCGGCTTCAAACTTCTTTGTGTACTCCGTAATGGGCACACCTTGCGCCGTCGCATTGCGGATGATCTTGTCATCCACATCGGTAATGTTCATGACGTGACGCAGCGGCACTTTCTGCTGCCGCAGAAACCGGCGCAGAATGTCGAGATGGACAAAGGTGCGGAAGTTGCCGATGTGGCCGTAGTCATACACCGTGGGGCCGCAGCCGTAGATAGCCAGCGGGCGATCCCCCGCTGGAACCAGCGGCTCGACTGTGCCGCTGAGCGTGTTGAAGAGCTGGAGTGCCATGCAGAACTAGATTGTACGGGGTGAGCCCGCTAATACGCGCCCCGCAAACAGGGCACGTTGCCGGCGAAGCTTACTAGCCGCCCAGGCGCAGCGACGGTTCGGCGGTCAACTCCAGCGGCGCCAGTTCGCCAGCCAACAACCGTGGCCATGCGGCGGCAGCGATCATGGCGGCGTTGTCCGTGGCAAGCCCGCGGCCTGGAAATGCCACCGGCAGACCGCGTTCCGCAGTCGCCTGCACAAAGCGGCGGCGCAGCGCATTGTTAGCGGCCACGCCGCCGGAGACGAGCACGGCCCGCGCCTGGAACATCTCAGCCGCAGCGAAGGTCTTGCGAACTAAATCCTCCACCACTGCCCGCTGGAAGGATGCCATCAGATTCAGCGTCTCCGCGTCACAGAGGGGCAGTACCTCCGCCGGCGTAAGGCCCGGCGCGGACGCCAGAGCGGCTCGGCGCGCATCAATGCCGCCCCGCAGCGGATGCGTCTGCACATACCGCAGCACAGCCGTCTTCAATCCGCTGAATGAAAAGAGAAACTGCGGCGTCTCCGGAGCGGCTTTGCGGTGCGCTTTCGGCTTTACCTGGATCGGTCCGAAGGGAACGGCCGCCGCATTGCCGTGCGCCGCAAGTGCCTCGATCCATGGACCACCGGGGTAGCCGAGTCCGAGCAGCTTGGCCACTTTATCGAACGCCTCGCCCGCTGCGTCATCGACCGTCCGGCCAATGTTGCGGTAACGCCAGCTTCCCTGTTCGACATTCGCTATATATAGATGGGTATGCCCGCCGGAGACGACCAGCGCCAGAATTGGCTGCGGCAGTGGACTCGTTAGCCGCGCAGCATCCAGCAGTACAGCATGGATGTGCCCTTCCAGATGGTTCACCGCAATCAGCGGTTTGCCCAGCGACAGCGCCAGGCCCTTGGCATACATCAGCCCGACGAGCAGCGCGCCGGCCAGACCCGGACCCTCGGTGACCGCGATGGCAGCCAGCTCGCCAAAGCCGCATCCGGCTTCGCGCATCGCCGTATGCACAACAGGCCCAATATTGCGCAGATGCTCCCGCGAGGCCAGCTCCGGTACGACACCGCCATACTGCCCGTGCAGCGCGATCTGTGACGCGATGACGTTCGAATGCACCGTTCCATCCCGGCCGACGACCGCAGCCGCCGTCTCATCGCAGGAGCTTTCAATCCCCAAGATCAGACCATCCGTCGAAGATATTGCGGCCGGCATGTCACCATGGTACGAGAGCCACAGCCCGTGGCCCAGAGTCTGAGGATGGCGAACGGTTCCAGCATCGCGCCGGCGGCGCTCCGCAATGCGGCCACAGCAATCGCGCTGCGATTACAAGCGGCCGGCTACACCGCATACTTTGCCGGTGGATGTGTGCGGGATCTGCTGCTGGGCCGCAATCCTTCTGACTACGATGTAGCGACCGACGCCACGCCGGACGCGGTGCGCGCTCTGTTTCCCCACACAGTTTCGGTCGGCGCTCACTTTGGCGTGGTGCTTGTGCTGGAAGTGGAGGACGGCGCCGAGACACAGACCGAGGTGGCCACGTTTCGCAACGACAGCAGCTACACGGATGGCCGCCGCCCGGACGCGGTCACCTACACCACCTCGGCACAGGAAGACGTGCAGCGCAGGGACTTCACCATCAACGGATTGCTGCTTGACCCGACGCACCTTGAACGCGGAGCGCCCCTGCGCACCGCTGTCGTTGATTTTGTCGCGGGCATGGCAGATCTTGATGCCGGCATCCTCCGCGCGATTGGGGACCCGCGGTTGCGCTTTCAGGAGGACAAGCTGCGCATGCTGCGCGGCGTGCGCTTTGCTGCTCGCTTCGGCTTCACGATTGATTCGGCCACGATGCGGGCCATGCAGGCACTGGCGCCGGAAATCCACCAGGTAAGCCGGGAACGCGTACGCGATGAGCTGACCCGCATGCTGACCGAAGGCCATGCGCGACGCGCCTTTGAGTTGCTGGACGAGGCCGGTATGCTGGCGGAGCTGCTGCCGGAGATCAAGCGCATGCTGGGCGTCGAGCAGCCGCCGGAGTTTCACCCGGAAGGCGATGTCTGGCGGCATACGCTGCTGCTGCTTGAAAAATTGCCGCCAGGCTGCAGCACGGAGCTGGCATGGGGCGCGCTGCTGCACGATGTGGGTAAACCGCCGACCTTTCGCCGCGCTCCGGATCGCATTCGCTTTGACGGTCATGTCGACATCGGCGTCCGCATGGCAGAAGAAATCTGCCGCCGGCTGCGCCTTTCCAACAGCCAGACTGAGCAGATCGCCGCGCTGGTAGCGAATCACATGCGCTTTGGCGATGTGATGAAGATGCGGCCCTCCACCCTCAAGCGCTTTCTGCGCTTGCCGCAATTCGATGAGCATCTCGCACTGCATCACATGGACTGCCTTTCAAGTCACGGCGGCCTGACGCTCTATGACTTTGCGAAACATGCCTACGAGCACACCGAACCGACAGAGATTCGCCCCACGCCGCTGGTTACGGGCGACGATCTGATTGCGCTCGGCTACCGGCCAGGGCCGCAGTTTCGCGCCATTCTGACTACGGTGGAAGACGCACAGCTTGAAGGACGCATCCAGGATCGTGAGGCCGCGCTGGCACTCGTCGCACAAGACTTCCCGCTTGCTGCCAAACGCTAGTTGACGGTGCGGTCAGGTCCGACACAACCGGCCGTGCGGACGGCCGGCGACACAACTTCCAAGAGAGTGGCGTAGTACACTGTCGCAGATTTTTGCCAGTCCCCCTGGGAGCGTTCTCATGAATGTTGTGCGCGCCGCCTGCACTTTCTTAACTGCCGGTTTGCTTTTCTGTGCTTTCGGTACAGCGCTTCCTGCTGCTGCGCAATCCGCAGTGGAACACTACTCCCTGAACGGCACCTGGCAGTTCCGCGAGACGGCTACCGATCCTATTGCAGCCGATGATGTGGGCACCCACTCCGGAACCACGGACTGGCACCCCGCAACCGTGCCCGGCGCGGTGCAGACGGACCTGATGGCAAACGGGATGATTCCCCATCCCTTCTATCGGGATAACGAAGCGAAGCTGCAGTGGATTGGGTTAGGCAACTGGGAGTATCGGAAGGACTTTACAATAACGCCGGCCGAGATGCGGCGCGGCCATGCCGAGATCGTCTTTCACGGTCTCGACACCTTCGCGGAAGTCTATGTCAACGGCACCCATGTGTTATCGGCGGACAATATGTTCCGCACCTGGCGCGTGGACGTAAAGGCGCAACTGCACGCCGGCGACAATACGATTCGGATTGCCTTCACCTCGCCAATCCTGAAGGTGCTGCCGCAGATCCAGCGCCTGAAGTATCCGTTGCCCGCGATGGCGATTACGCCCTGGTCGAAACAGTTCGGCGTCTTCACCTCCAACTACGTGCGCAAAGCGCCCTACAACTATGGATGGGACTGGGGTCCGCGCTTCGTCACCATGGGCGTCTGGCGTCCGGCAGAGATTGAGTTCTGGGACACGGCGCGCATCGACAACCTATACGTGGGCCAGCTGGATGTGAGTGCCGCAGCAGCCAACCTTTCCGTGGACGCGACTGTGCTTGCGGACGCTGCACACCCGGCGACCGCCGTGCTCGAGTACGGCATACAGCCCGCCCATGGACACCCGCTGATGACGACGCTGCGGCGCACCGTGACGCTGCACAAAGGGGAAAACCACATCCTCTTCCCGCTGAATATTGCGCATCCCGCACGCTGGTACCCGCTTGGCTATGGCGGGCAGCCGCTTTACGTTTTCCACGTAAAGCTGCTGACTGGCGGCCGCAGCGCCGACTCCGCGGACGCCGAGACGGGCCTGCGCCGTGTGGAGCTGGTGCGGAAGGACGATCGTTGGGGCCGAAGCTTCTACTTCTCCATCAACGGCATTCCGATCTTCGCCAAGGGCGCCAACCTGATCCCGTTCGACAGCTTTCCCGATCGCGTGACGCATGCGCAGATGGCCCACATTCTGGACGCTGCGCGCGATGCGCACATGAACATGCTGCGGGTCTGGGGCGGAGGCTACTACGAAACCAACCGCTTTTATCAGATGGCTGATGAGCGCGGCATCCTGCTCTGGCAGGAGTTCATGTTCAGCGATGCGCTGTATCCGCATAATCCCAAGTTTTTGCGCAACGTGCAGCAGGAGGCCGTTGACCAGGTGAAGCGGCTGCGCAACCATCCCAGCATCGTGCTGTGGTGCGGTAATAACGAAATCCAAAGCGGCTGGCATACCTGGGGGAACTTTACGGCAGTCACCGCCCCGATGCCGCCCAAGCGGCGCGACGCTGAGTGGGGCGGGTACATGCGGTTGTTCAGCGGCATTCTTCCGGAGGTGGTCGCACGCTACGCGCCGGGCAGCGCGTACTGGCCCAGTTCCCCCAGCAACAACTTCAGCACGGCAACCAATAATGATCAGTATGGCGACGCACACTCCTGGGATGTCTGGCACGGACGCGCCCCGTTTTCCAATT
>JAJZCP010000022.1:0-361 GCA_021846065.1 Acidobacteriota bacterium | reverse complement strand
CGCTTCATGTCGGAGTACGGCTTTCAGTCCTTTCCCTCCATGGCCACCATCGAACAGTTCACGGAGCCAGCCGATCGCACACTGCTGTCAACCGTGATGCTCGCTCACCAGAAAAACTCCGAAGGCAATGCAATCATCCGGACCTACATGCAGCGCGAGTTCCCGCAACCGAAAGACTTTGCCGCCTTCGTATATGTGAGCCAGGTGCTGCAGGCGGAAGGTATCAAGCTGGGGGCGGAGCACCTGCGGCGTAACCGGCCGCATGTGATGGGCTCGCTCTACTGGCAGCTGAACGATTGCTGGCCGGTCGCCTCCTGGTCCAGCATTGACTACTATGGCCGCCGATTGTGGTCCATCGTGT
>JAJZCP010000246.1 GCA_021846065.1 Acidobacteriota bacterium | reverse complement strand
GTGTCCTGCAGGCGAAAACTGCGGTTGCCATACGCGGTGAACTCCACATGCCAGGCGGTGGGGATGTCGAGCGTGGCCGTGAAGCCATTGTCCTCGGCATTGCTGTTGGCTGCCTGCACGGCAATTTTCTTGTCCTTGCGCTCCGCGTCCGTGTATACCTTTTGGCTGCCGACAGGCAACTGCTCATACATGTCCGCAATCAGATTCAAATGCCGTGTCACGCCCTGCAAAATTCCTGTTTGAAAGTAGGCCAGCGTGCCCAGCGTGACGTAGTTGCGCTCGACGCGCCGATTGACCAGGTCGCTCGTGTCGCCCACGCCGAGTTGCAGATCGAATGTGGAACTGCGCCACGCAGCCTCATCGTCATTCATCACCACATACGTAACGCGCCCCGTGCCCAAGCCATATTGCGCATCGCCCGTGGGCGCGTTGAATGCCGGCGTCAACGTCTCACTCAGCCAAGCGTGATGTAGTTCCATGTGTCCAGCGATGGTCGTGTCGCCAATCTCATTCGCGTGTGCAGTCAGTGGCTTGTTCAACTCCACACCATTTTTGTATGTGTACGCCAAGCGATAGAAGTAATACGGCACGGTCACATCCGCACTGAAAATATGGTTGAAGCGCCACGAGATCGCCGGCTGCATGAAGCTAGCCCAGCCCAATTGCTGGTCATGCAGACCGCTGAAGAGCATCGAAGCGTTGAAGCCATTCTGCGGCAACTCCGGACCTTCCAACGCAAGAAAATCCTCCGCCAGCGGCTCATCCGCCTCATCGGCAGCATCCGTCATGTCTGGAGCCGGTGCAGACGTCGCCAGCACGATTGCAGCCGCGTGCGCCGGCAGCGCACACGGAACCAAGGCGCAGCCCGCTGCCAGCAGACAGATCATCGCCAGCCGCCCCCAGGCGCGTCTCAGGCTTCGAATGGTTATTTCCACGCGCACAGTTCAGGCCTTTGCAGTGGTTGTTGCCGCCGTCTGCGGCAATTTCTGGATCGCGCGCGCCATGGCCGCATCGCGCTCGGTCACGCCGCCCGCATCGTGCGAAACCAGCGCCACGCGCACGCGGTTGTAGCGCAGGTCGAGATCGGGATGGTGGCCTTCTTTTTCCGCCAGCAAGGCCAGTTGCGTGACGAAGGCGAAGGCCAGCACAAAATCGGCAAACGTGCAGTCGCAGACCAGCGCACCCGACTCCAACCGCCAGCCGGGTAGGCCGCGCAGCGCCTCTTCGATTTGCGATGGATTCAAAACAGCCATCTCTCGTTTGCCTCCTTGCCCTGTTATTTTTTCTGCGGAATAGCGCGGCGTTTGCGCGCCCACTCCGGCTTGTTCACTTGGCGCGCGCGACCCAGCGCCAGCGCATCGGCGGGCACATCGTCCGTGATGCAGGAGCCAGCGGCCACATACGCGCCATCGGCCACCGTCACCGGCGCGACCAGCGTCGAATCGCTGCCCACAAATACGCCATCGCCTATTTTCGTCTTGTGCTTGTGCACGCCATCATAGTTGCAGGTGATGACGCCCGCGCCGAGATTGCAGCCCGCGCCAATCTCCGCATTGCCAATGTACGTCAAATGATTGGCCTTCGAACCCTCGCCAATCACAGAACTTTTCGTCTCCACAAAATTGCCAATGTGCGCGGCCTTGCCGATCTTGCTCTCTGGACGCAGATGCGCGTATGGCCCCAGCAGCGCGCCATCGCCCACGGTGGCTCGCTCCAGCACGCAGCCATTGCGCACCAGCACGCCATCGCCGAGTGTCGAATCCTGAATCACAGAGTAGGAGCGAATGCGGCATCCTGAACCAATGCGCGTCGCGCCCAGCAGTTGCACGAACGGCTCCAGCACCGTGTCTGCGCCCACTTCGACGCTGGCGTCAATCACGCAGGTCTCTGGCCGAAAGATGGTCACGCCCTGCGCCATCAGCCGCTCAGCCGTGGCACGGCGCATCGTGGCGTCCAATTGCATCATCTCCGCAATGGTGTTCGCTCCCAACACTTGGTTGGCATCGTCGGCAGTCAGCGCCACGACGCGCTCACCCACACGATGCAGAATCGCAGCCATGTCCGTCAGGTAATACTCGCCGTGCGCATTGCTGGTGGTCAGCTTGGAAATCTCCGCAAACAGCAGCTGTGTACGAAAAGCATAGATGCCGGAGTTGATCTCGCGCGCATCCTGCTGTGCCGCAGTCAGCGCCTTTTGCTCCACAATCGCCTGTACCTCCGCTTGGCCCGGCGCGGTGCGCAGCACGCGGCCATAGCCAAAGGGATTCTCTGGCAGCGCGGTCAAAATCGTCATGGCGGCTTTTTGTTGCAGATGAAAATCGCGCAGCTTCGTGATCGTCTCCGCTGTAATCAGCGGCACATCGCCAGAGAGCACCAGCAAATCGTCGAAGCCCTGCACTGCAGGCGCAAGACATTGCACGGCGTGGCCGGTGCCGCGCTGCTCGGCCTGCAAAACAAACTGCACGCCAGTGTGCGCCACGGCCTGTTGCACGGACTCGGCCTGATGCCCGACGATGACGAAAATCTCCTGCGACGCAACCACCTGCAACGCGGCATCGATCACATGCTGCAAGAGCGGCTTGCCTGCAACCGTGTGCAGCACCTTGGGGCGCTTGGAGTGCAGCCGCGTGCCCTTGCCCGCGGCCAGGATCGCTATGGCGAAACGAGGCGTCTTCATGAAGTTCCCGTCCTCATCGTCTCACATTCAGCGCGGCGGATGAAGGAGATTACGGCACAGGAGTACCATGTCACTTGCCGCACACTTCTCGCATGGGGAGCATTGGCAATGCGGAGATTGGCGCGGGCTGCAACTTGGGCGCGGGCGTCATCACCTGCAACTATGATGGCGTGCACAAGCACAAGACGAAAATAGGCGATGGCGTATTTGTGGGCAGCGATTCGACGT
>JAJZCP010000245.1 GCA_021846065.1 Acidobacteriota bacterium | reverse complement strand
AAGGATATTGGGCGAATTTTGATGATGTTGAGAGCAGTTGCGCGTGTTTCGTTTCCGCTGGCCTTTGCGGCCCTTCCCGGGCTTTGGCTTCAGCGGCGTTCAGTTGCGCGTCGGTCGGATTATCGGGCGTCGGGATCAGAATCTCGCGCAGATGTACGGACTCAGGCTGCGTGAAGCTGTCCAAATGTTCCTGATAGTACTGGCGAATCTCGGGCTGCGAAATCTGAATGTGGCTTCCGACCTCGTCGCGAACCACTTCCTGGGTAATGATGTTGTTGCGGATGTTCGCCTTGAAGTCTTCGTAGGATGTGCCCTGCTGCTCGACGGCCTTCTCCAGATCGTCCAGCGTCGCCAGATGGTTTTGCTTGCGGATGTCGTCGAGCCGCTTGATCAGCTCCGTGTCGCCGGTGATGCCGAGCTGCTTGCCTTTGGACAGCAGCAACTGCTGATCGATCAGATCCCGCAGCAGGTTTTTCTGCGCCCGGTTGTATTGCTCCAGGGTCCAGTTATTCTGCCGTGAATCGTCCGCCAGTTGCGCCTCCGCCCGCTGCAGGTCAGAGTTTGTAATCACGCGGTCATTGACGCGCGCGATGATCTGCACGACAGGCGTGCCGTAGAGATTCGCCAGAGCGTTGGAGCTTCCGGACAGGCTGGTGCTGGAGCCCAGCGTCGGTGCGGCGGGTTGGGTACTTCCAGCGGGCGTCGACTGAGCCACAGCCACGGTGCAAAGGGCCGCAAAGGCCAGCGGAAACGAAACACGCGCAACTGCTCTCAACATCATCAAAATTCGCCCAATATCCTTATGGGAATCGCGCCGGCTCGCGCCGCCCACCGCTCTGTTCCGGGAGCGCCGCACAGCCGCGCACAGCAGCAGGCTCGGTTCGATTCCGTTCCCTTCATTCTAACCGCATCCCGGCGCCTAACCTCAACGCCACCCGGCAGAAAGCGCGCGAGTTGCCACCCGGCAATGCGACAACGACATGCCGCGCCGGTGCTACACTGGGCCTAGATTCCGCCGGCGTTCAACCCTTCGCCGCCCTCTGTGGGAACCGGCGTGCAATCGCCGGAGGAAACAACCGCCTGATGACCCCGCGTGGCCGCCGCTCTCTGATTACCGTTATCGTTTTTCTCGCGGCCTGCGGAGCCGGTGGAACATTCCTGGCCCGCTCCGTGGGAGCCGCACCCGCTGGCAATGAGTCCGTCCTGCGCGACAGTCTGAAGCAGTTCACCAGTGTCTACAGCGTGGTGGAGCAAAACTACGCCGAGCCCATGACCAAGGACCGGATTGATACCGCCATCTATGACGGCGCCATTCCGGACATGCTGCACGTTCTGGATCCGCACTCCAATTTCTACGATCCCAAGGCATTCGCCGCCCAGCGCGAGGAGCAAAGCGGCAAATACTACGGCGTCGGCATGCAGATCATGCAGCAGAACAACAAGATCGTAGTGGTCAACCCGTTTGAAGGCACGCCGTCGTACAAGGCGGGTATCCGGCCGGGCGACGTAATTATTGCTGTCGACGGCAAGCCCGTGAACGGAACCGGACCCGACGGCAAAGCAACGCGCCCCGCCACTACGCTTGACGTCGCAAATATGTTGAAGGGCTCCAAGGGCACCTCCGTCACGGTGACGATCGCCCGCGAAGGACATGCTGAGCCGATCGTATTTCATCTGGTCCGCGCAGAGATTCCCCGCGACAGCGTCGACCTGGCCTACGACATTCAGCCCGGAGTCGGGTATGTGCACATCAAGGACTTCGCCGAGGAAGAGACCAGCAAACAGTTCGATGCGGCGCTCAACAAGATCGGCCCGGTGCGCGGCCTGGTGATCGATCTGCGTGGCAATCCCGGTGGCCTGCTGAGTGAAGCCGTCTCCATTGCCGGGGACTTTCTGCAGAAGGGCCAGATTATCGTTTCGCAGCGTGGCCGGTCGTTTCCGCCCATCACCTATCGCGATCCCCACGGCGACCAGGGTCACAACTATCCAATCGTCGTGCTGGTCAACCGCGGCACCGCATCCGCTGCGGAGATCGTCAGCGGCGCCCTGCAGGATCATGATCGCGCTCTCATCGCGGGAGAAACCACCTTCGGCAAAGGTCTGGTGCAGACGCTGTACCCGCTCTCTGGAGATACCGAGCTGGCGCTGACCACCTATCACTACTACACGCCGAGCGGCCGGCTGATCCAGCGCAATTACACCGGCGTGTCCATGTACGACTATTTCTTTAATCCCGGGGACCGGCCCAGCAGCGACGCCAACCGCGAGGTGAAGCTCACGGACTCCGGCCGGCCGGTATACGGCGGCGGCGGCATCACGCCCGACGTCAAAATTGATACGCCGCATTCGAATCGATTTGAAGACATCCTGATGGAGCAGTTCGCCTTCTTCAATTTTGCCAACCACTATCTGGTGAACCACACTGTCACTAAGGATTTTCAGGTGAACGACGCGGTGATTCATGATTTTCAGACCTACCTGACCAGCAAGCAGATCCCCTGGACGCCGCAGGATATCGCCGCCGCGCGCGACTGGATCGACATGAGCATTAAAAGCGAGCTATTCACCTCTGTGTTCGGACAGAAGGAGGGCCTGAAGGTTCGCGCGGCGTGGGATCCAATGATTGCGAAGGCCATTACCCTGCTGCCGCAGGCTGCAGCGCTCCAGCAGCACGCGCAGCAGGTGATGGCGATGCGTTCCGGCGGAACAACGGGCGCGACCGCTGCGGCCGGGCATTGATTCTGTAGCACCCATTCGGCGCTTCAGAATAGACGTCACGGCAGCACCGGGAGTAATCTGAAACGCGATTCGTCGTACTTCGTAAGGATGTTTGCCGTGCGGCTGCAATTGGCTGGCTATCGGCCGCTCGCACAGTACGTCCAATGAAATATCCGCCTCAGGAGGCCGGT
>JAJZCP010000244.1 GCA_021846065.1 Acidobacteriota bacterium | reverse complement strand
AACAACGTGCTGCTCGAGGGCATGAAGACCGTGGGTGAACTCTTCGGCGCCCGCAAAATGCAGCTGCCGTCGGTTCTCGATTCTGCCTCTGTCATGAAAGCAGCGGTCGCGTACCTCGAGCCGCGCATGGAGCGGCTGGACGAGTCGCAGCGTGGAACCGTTGTGCTTGCCACGGTGAAGGGCGATGTGCACGACATCGGAAAAAATCTGGTTGACATCATCCTGTCGAACAATGGGTATAAGGTTGTCAATCTCGGCATCAAGCAGCCGTCCGATGTCATCATTGAAGCCGCGCGCCAGCATAAGGCGGACGCGATCGGTCTGAGCGGCCTGCTGGTAAAGAGCACACTGGAGATGAAGTATGTCGTGCAGGATTTGCAGCATCTCGACAGCCGCATTCCTGTCATCTGCGGAGGCGCGGCGCTCACGCGCAAATATGTTGAGGATGACCTGCGCCGCGAATATGCCGGGCCCGTCTTTTACGCGGAAGATGCATTTGCCGGCCTGCACGTTATGGGCGATCTAACCGGCGCCCAGGATGCACGGCAGACCCGCATTGAAGAAGGCAGCACCGTGAAGGCCTTCGAGCGCCGCAACCTGCTGCCGGAGGAGCAATCGACGCCACCGCCGCCCGTTTCCACGGTTCGCTCCTCCGTCGTTCAGGATGCGCCAAATATTCCCGAACCACCGTTCTTTGGTGTACGGACGCGCACGGATTTTTCGCTTGAAACGCTGTTCAGCTACATCAACGAAACCGCACTGTTCAAAAATCAGTGGCAGCTGAAGACCGCCTCTGCGACGGATTATGTGCAGCTGGTAGAGACGAAATACCGGCCGATCCTGCGAGACATGCTCGCCGAAGCGAAGGTGTCCGGCTGGCTGCAGCCCCGCGCGGTCTACGGATATTTCCCCTGTAACGCCGACGGCAATGATGTCGTCGTGTATTCCCCGGAGAGCGTACACACGCCGGAGACACGGCACGAACTGCTGCGCATCACCTTCCCGCGCCAGCGCGAAGGGCGCAAGCTGTCCATCGCAGACTTCTTTCTTCCCATAAGCGCAGGCCGTTTCGATATCATCGGCTTCTCGGTCGTGACTGCCGGCGAACAAGCCAGCCGGCGCAGCAAAGAATTATTTGAGCGCGGCGACTTCACGCAGTATCTCTACACCCACGGCCTCAGCGTCGAATTCGCCGAGGCCCTCGCCGAGTATCTGCACCGGGAGATGCGCGCCGAACTCGGCATCGGTGGCGACGACTCACCGGAGATCCGGGATCTGTTTCATCAAAAATATCGGGGCTCGCGCTACTCGTTCGGCTATCCGGCTTGTCCGAATCTGGAAGATCAGCAGGCCATCTTCGCCTTGCTAAAACCGGAAGAGGCAATCGGCGTCCGGCTGACGGAGAGTTATCATCTGGAGCCAGAACAAAGTACGGACGCGCTCATCGTCCACCATCCGCAGGCAAAATATTTCGTCGTGTAATTCCCGGCGATCCAATCGTCCCGGAGTGCGCTTAACTCGCGAACTTTGCGCAGATCGGGCCCAGGATCGCCAGCAGCAACACATATGCGGCGGCGACGGGACCCAGTCTGGGTTCCAGCGTTGCCCCCAATGCGGCGATCACGATCGAAAACTCACCGCGCGCCACCAGAACCGCGCCCGCGCGAATCGCAGCACGCTGGGGCAGCCCCGCGCGGCGTGCCGCAAATGTCCCGGACGCCCACTTGCTGGCGGCGGTGACCGCTGCCAGGATCAGCGCGACGGTCATCGCGGGCCGTAACGACGCCGGATCAATCTGCATGCCGAAGAAGAAAAAGAAAAGCGCCGCGAACAGATCGCGCAACGGCGCCAGCATATGATGCGCCCGTTCCGCCAGCGAACCGGACACAGCGATGCCCACAAGAAAAGCACCGATGGCCGCCGACACCTGCAGGCGCTCCGCAATGCCGGCTACCAGCAGAACGGTTCCCAGCGTGGTTAGCAACACAACTTCATCCGACTCATGCGAAACCAGCCGGCTGAATTGTGCGCCATACCGCACCGCAAAAAACAGCACAAAAATCACCGTAGTCAGTGCTACAGAGACTGAGGTTGCCAGCCGCACCGGGCCGCCCCCTGCAATCAGTACTGCGACCAGGGGCAGATAGACGGCCATCGCCAGATCCTCAAACACCAGGATCGACAAAACCAGCGGCGTCTCCGGGCGGTCAGCCCCCGGCGCATCGGCCAGGATTCTTGCAACGATGCCGGACGACGAGATATAGGTAACGCCCCCAAGCAGCACGGCAGCCAGCGGATGCCAGTGCAGGATCAGCCCAATCGCAAGCCCAGGGAAAAAGTTGAGCGCAAAATCTATCAGGCCTGCGCCGTACCCGCTCCGCAGACTTCCCAGCAACTGCTCGCCGGTGTACTCCAGCCCCAGCATGAATAACAGCAGCAGAACGCCAATCTCCGCGCCCGTTTCAATAAAAGCATGGCTGACCCGCAGCGGTGCAAGACCGCCATTTCCAAACGCCAGACCGGCGATCAGATACAACGGGATCGCGGAGAAGCCGAGCCGGCTGCCAAGTCGCGCCAGCAATGCCAGCCCGATGACCGCTCCGCCTAGCTCGATCAGGCTGATCGTTGCATGGACTGAGGACATGAAGAAACGCTATCAAGACAATGCCGCGCGAAGCCAGAGGATTCGCGCAGCGAAGATTGAGGGTTAGTGCCCTTGCATTAATGGACGACGGACTGGAAGAGCTGGGAGTTCAGCAGCGTCGCGAACTGATCGTCAGAGGAAACATACCGGACTTCCAGGATGTTGCTGCTGGAGGTGATGTTGGTGGCGTTGATGGCCTGCGTTTCGATCGGTGTTGCATTCATCTTTTCGTAGAGCGCGGCCGTACTTTGTTCTGGCTCCAGATG
>JAJZCP010000021.1 GCA_021846065.1 Acidobacteriota bacterium | reverse complement strand
CGGATCGCGTACTTGCCGCTCCGTTGCTTGTCGTTGAAGACCCGCTTGTCGCGCTTCAGGCCGTAGCCGCGCACGTTCGCCGTCTCTGGGGTCGGCGTGTCGTGGGCATTGGGCTGGAGCTGCCCGTCATGAAACTCACATTCGCTGAGATTGCTCTCGCCTGCGGCGCAAGGCTGGAAGCGCCTTTCACCTCCACCGGTGCCGGTGCCACGGAAGCCTGCGGCTACTCTATCGATTCCCGCACAATCGCACCCGGCGAACTCTTCTTCGCGGTGCGTGGCGAGCGACATGACGGGCATGATTTTCTTGCCGCTGCACTGGATCGCGGAGCCGCCGGTGCCGTCGTCTCACTGGCTCGTCTTCCACAGTTGCCGGATCGCGTACTTGCCGCTCCGTTGCTTGTCGTTGAAGACCCGCTTGTCGCGCTTCAGGCCGTAGCCGCGCACGTTCGCCGTCTCTGGGGTCGGCGTGTCGTGGGCATCACCGGCAGCGCAGGCAAGACCACCACCAAAGACGCTGTCGCCGCAGCGCTCGGTGCAAAGTTCCATGTTCTGAAAACGCAGGGCAATCTCAACAACGGATTCGGCCTGCCGCTGCAACTGCTGCAGCTTGAGCCGGAGCATGAGATCGCCGTCCTGGAGATGGGCATGAACCACGCCGGAGAAATCGCTCAGCTTGCCCGCATCGCCGCCCCGGACTGGGGACTGGTCACCAACGTTGGTATGGCCCACATCGAAAATTTCTCAGATGGTCAGGATGGCATCGCCCGCGCCAAATACGAACTCATCGCCGCGCTCCCGGCCAGCGGAGTCGCCTTCCTCAACTGCTCTGACCCATACGTGAGCCAGTTCGGTCGCGATTTCGTCGGCAAGGTCGTCTACTTCGGAGACGGCCCCTGTGCCGATCCCGCGCTTGTTTCCGTCAAAGAGCAAGACAACGGACTCGACATCCACTTTACCCTCCACGGCGAAGACACGAGAATTTCGCTGCGCCTGCCCGGTCGTCATCATGCCGTTAATGCGATGGCTGCCATCGCGGTCGCAGTTGAGGCGGATGTACCGCTTGCCGCGGCGCTTGCGGCGCTCGCAGCTCTCACACCCACCGACCGCCGCGGCCAGTTGGAAATTGTGCGCGGAGTCGCCATCCTGAACGACTGCTACAACTCCAATCCCGAAGCGCTCCGCTCCATGATTGCCACGCTCGCCTCGCGTTCTCTGCCTCATCCGGATGCGCGCCGTGTCCTCATCGCCGGCGAAATGCTTGAGTTGGGCGATTACGCGCCGTCGGCTCATTCCGCCTGCGGGCTGGCCGCCGCTGCGTCCGGCATCGATATCGTCGTCGGTGTGCGCGGAAACGCCATTCATCTGGTTCGCGCAGCTGCCGAGGCTGGCTCCATGGCTGTCTTCCTCGCGGATGCCACCACCGCCGGAGACTGGATGCGCAAGCATCTCCGTCCCGGCGATCAGGTTCTGCTCAAGGCCTCCCGCGGCGTTCGACTGGAAACCGCGTTGGCCATCTTTGCCGAAGCCGTCGGCGGCTGATCCCAGCTCATCCCGGCAGGCGTTACAATCACCTTCGATCCCTCACGCACGACAGGAGGTCGCTTGCTTTACTGGCTGCTTTATCAAAAGCTGTACCCATACTTCCATCCTTTTCGCATCTTTCGCTATCTCACCTTTCGCACCGTCTTTGCTTCGCTCACGGCGCTGCTGATTGCGTTGCTGATCGGACCATTCGTGATCGAAAAACTGCGGGAATTCCAGATCGGCCAGTACATCCGAGAGGAGGGTCCGGAGTCGCACCGGAAAAAATCCGGCACGCCCACCATGGGTGGCGTGCTCATCGCCATCGCCATCCTGCTGCCCACCGTGCTCTGGTCCGATCTTGCCAATCCCTTCGTATGGATCGCTGTACTCTCCACCCTTGCCTTCGGAGCCATCGGCTTTGCCGATGACTACATCAAAGTTGTCAAACGCCGTAATCTTGGCCTGCGCGCCGCAGCAAAGACCCTGCTCCAACTCGCCGTTTCCGGCGCTATCGCCGTTGCGCTGGTCGTTCTCGATCAGTTCCGACTCTTTTCCACGCGGCTTACGGTTCCGTTTCTCAAAAGCTGGCACCCCATGATGACCTGGCCATGGCTCGGCTCCATCACGCATCTGGGCTGGCTTGCTTTCCTGCCGTTCGTCGCCTTTGTCGTGCTTGTTCTTGTTGGCTCTTCTAACGCCGTCAATCTCACCGACGGTCTCGACGGTCTCGCCATTGGCTGCACCATCATCTCCGCCGGAGCGCTCACTGTGCTCACTTACGTCAGTGGCCACGTAGTCTTCGCCGATTATCTGGAACTTCAGCGCATGCCGCTTGTTGGTGAGCTGACCGTCTTCTGCGGAGCCATGGTCGGAGCCTCCATCGGTTTCCTCTGGTACAACGCTCATCCAGCGGAAATCTTCATGGGCGATGTCGGTTCGCTTGCTCTCGGCGGCGCTATCGCGACCGTTGCTGTCATCATTCGTCAGGAGTTGCTTCTACCCTTCATCGGCGGCATCTTTGTTCTTGAAGCGCTTTCCGTCATGCTTCAGGTCGGCAGTTACAAGCTGCGCAAGAAACGTATCTTCAAAATGGCGCCGCTCCATCATCATTTTGAACTGCTTGGCTGGAAAGAATCGAAAGTCATCGTGCGTTTCTGGATCGCTGCGCTCGTTTTCGCGCTCTTTGCCCTCACCACTCTCAAGCTGCGCTAGGGTCCGGTAATCGCAACGGGTACTGACGCAAAGCGCGTCCTGGTGAAACAATGGTCCAGACAGCGATCGAGGAGTTCGCAATGGAGCTGAAGAACAAACGCATTCTCGTCGTAGGCATGGGACGTTCCGGCCTGGCTGCGGCCAAGTTTCTACGCCGTCACGGCGCGCAGGTCACTGTTTCAGATGCCCGCAGCGCAGTCGCCCTCGCTAGCGAAATCCCAGCACTCGTAGAGGCTGGCATCATGGTAGAAGCGGGCGGTCATGGCTTGCTCACCTTCCGCCGCCAGGATCTGATCGTCGTCAGCCCCGGCGTGCCGCTGCAAACTCCTGAGCTTGTCCAGAGCCGCGCCTTTGGTCTGCCCATCATCGGCGAACTGGAGCTGGCCTCGTACTTCCTCCGTGGCAGCGTCCTCGCTATCACCGGCTCCAATGGCAAAACCACCACCACCACCCTCATCGGCGAAATTCTTACTGCCTCCGGCCAGCCCACGCAGGTCGGAGGTAACATCGGCGTACCGGTTGTCGAGCTGATTGACAGCGATACACAGGATGGATGGTCGGTCCTGGAAGTCTCCAGCTTCCAACTGGAAACCGTTGAGCGCTTTCACCCTCGCATTGCCGTCATCCTCAACATCACGCCGGACCACCTGGACCGCCATGGCAGCTTTGAAAACTATGCTCTTGCCAAAGAACGCATCTTCCATGCCCAGACTGCCGACGACATGCTCATCCTCAACGCGGACAACCCCCGTACCGCTGCCTGCGCCGAGCGTGCGCACTCTTCTGTCTGGTGGTTTTCCCTTGCGCAACCCGTTCCGCGTGGCACCTGGGTCGCCGATGGACGCATTCACTTTCGCACTGCTGCCGACGCTCCCGTCGAGACCATTCTTGTCGTTGCAGAGATTCCACTTAAGGGTGCGCACAACATCGAAAACGCACTCGCCGCCATCTGCGCAGCCCGTCTGGCCAATGTTTCCACTGACATCATCGCGCAGGTCGTTCGAGGCTTCCGAGCCGTCGAGCATCGCATCGAGTTCGTCGCCTGCCACAACGGCGTCGAATACTACAACGACTCCAAGGCCACCAACGTGGATGCAGCAGCCAAGGCCATCGCGGCCTTTCCCGCCGGAATTCATCTTATCCTCGGTGGCAGGGATAAAAATTCCACCTACTCCGATCTGGAGCCACTTCTGCGTGCTCGTGTCCGCGCTGTCTACACCATCGGCTCGGCCGCTGCCAAAATCGAGTCTCAGATTCGCGGCATCGTCCCGATACAATCCTGCGAGACGCTGGAACGCGCCGTCGCCGCTGCCTCTGCTGCAGCGCTTCCCGGCGAAGTCATCCTGCTCTCTCCCGCTTGCTCCAGCTTCGATCAGTTCGCGAACTACGAAGAACGTGGCCGCCTTTTCAAACAATATGTACGCCAGCTTGCCGGTCACGCTTCGCCTGCTTTGGCGGAGACATCCCGCTGATGGCTCGCCGCGTCGGAGTTGATAAATGGCTATTTTTTGTGACGCTTACGCTTGTCGTCGTCGGGCTGGCCATGGTCTTTTCCGCGTCTGCCGTTGTCGCTGAAGCGCGCTATGGTTCGCCCTACGCCTTTCTCGGCAAGCAGGCCGGATGGGCTGCGCTTGGCGTCGTCGTCATGTTCATCGCCATGCGCATCGATTACCGCCGCTACAACTCCCGTTTCTTCATCGCCTCCGCCTACGGTGTGACTCTGCTGCTTCTGCTTGTGGTTTTTACCATGCACGGCTCTCACGCTACTCACCGTTGGATCCGCTTCGGCGGCTTCTTCACCTTTCAGCCCTCTGAAATAGCCAAGCCCGTTCTCGCGCTCTATCTCGCCTGGTTCCTGCACACGCGCCTGCACTCGATGCGCGACTTTCGCAACACGCTTGCCCCCGCGCTCGTCCCCGCGCTCGTCCTGATTGGCCTCGTCGTCAAGGAGCCGGATCTCGGCACCGCGCTTGTGCTCTTCGCCACCACCTGTCTGGTGCTGGTGCTTGCCGGCATGGAGTGGAAATACCTCCTTGGCGCTTTTGCAGCAGTCGCTCCCATTCTCGCCGGATTGCTCTTCCTCGTCCCCTGGCGCCGCGCTCGGATGATGGTCTTTCTCAATCCGGAAGCCGATCCTCAGGGGGCAGGGTTTCACATCAACCAGAGCCTGATCGCTGTCGGAACCGGCGGATGGACCGGGCGTGGTTACATGGAGGGTGTCCAGAAGCTCTTCTATCTGCCGGAGCCGCATACCGACTTCATCTTTGCCAACATCGCCGAAGAGCTTGGTTTCCTGGGGGCTGCGTTTCTGGTCGTGCTTTTCATTCTGCTCGGCTGGCGCGGCCTGCGCGCTGTTTTTCTGCTGCAGGACCCCTTTGCCCGCCTGCTTGCCTTCGGCATCACCATCACCATCCTCATCCAGGCCTTTTTCAACATCAGCGTTGTCATCGCTCTGTTGCCCACCAAGGGAATTCCCCTGCCATTCATCTCCTCTGGCGGAACCTCGCTTTGCATTATGCTGGCCAGCATCGGAATTCTGCTCAACCTCACCCGCGAGATCGACGGATGACTCCTCCGCGAATCCTGATTGTCGGCGGAGGCACTGGCGGACACATCATTCCCGCTCTCGCCGTCGCGCGTGAGCTTGTCGCCTGCGCTCAAGCCGATATTCTTTTTCTCGGCACCAGCCGCGGCCTGGAGTCGCGTATGGTTCCAGATGCCGGTTTTCCGCTGCGCCTGATCACCGCAGGCCCGCTCAATCAGGTCTCGCTCGCCACGCGACTACGCACCGCCATCCGACTTCCAGTTGCGCTCCTCGACTCCATACGCATCCTGCGCGACTTCCGCGCACAGGCCGTCCTGGGTGTCGGCGGATACGCCTCCGGTCCGGGCATGGCGGCAGCACTGCTGCGCGGTGTTCCCACGCTTGCCTTTGAGCCGAATGCGGTCCCAGGACTCACCAATCGCCTCGTCGGACGATTCGTCTCCGCGGCCGCTGTCAACTTTCCACCAGCCGCGCGCTGGTTTCGCAACGCCCAGGTCACCGGCATCCCTGTCCGTCCGGAGTTTTTCTCCATTCCTTCGCTCAGTGAAGCGCAACCGCTCCACCTGCTCATCTTCGGCGGCTCACAAGGCGCGCGCATCCTGAACACGCTTCTGCCGCCTCTCATTCCGGACCTCTTGCGGGAGTTCCCCGCACTGACCGTGCTTCATCAGGCCGGGGCGCGTCACGCTGAGACAACACAGACCGCGTATGCGGAAGCATGCTCTGCCGCTGGCATTCCGGCGGGTCGCTGGCGCGTCGAGCCATTTCTGGACAACATGGCCGATTGTTTTGCACGCGCTCACCTTGTCCTGGCCCGCAGCGGCGCTTCCACCGTTGCCGAACTCGCAGCCGCCGGGCGACCGGCTCTGCTGGTGCCTTTCGCAGCCGCTGCGGACAATCACCAGCAGCGCAACGCCGAGGTCATGGAGCAGGCCGACGCCGCCACCATGCTCACCGAGGAGCAGCTTCAACAGCAGCCTACCCTCCTGCTCGGAACTCTCCAGCGCCTGCTGACTGATCCGGTGCGCCTCGCCACAATGGGCAATGCCGCTCGAACTCTCGCTCATCCACGCGCGGCCTCTGAAATTGCGGAACAGCTCCTTGCGCTCGCCCGCGGCAGATAGCTGCTCTCGCGTTTCCGTTCCTGCACGATCTCTGCGTGATTCCTTGCAGCTTCTAGTCGACAAAAAATCGGGAGCAGCTTTCGCCGCTCCCGATTTGTGGACGCCAGCCAGTCCGGGTCCTTCAAGTTGTCTGGCATACCGTCAGAACGATTACCGGTGTCCGCCGCCGCCAAAGTGTCCGCCGCCACCGAAGTGTCCACCACCACCGAAGTGTCCACCACCGAAGCCGCCTCCCATGTGGCCACCGCCGAATCCACCAAAGTGTGATCCGCCGCCGAATCCGCCAAAGTGAGATCCGCCGCCGCCGAAGTGGGAGCCACCGTAGCTGCCTCCCCTTGGCATCATGTGCGCACTGGTCACGCTTCTACCGCTCATTCCGCCGCCATAGGTTGGGCGGAATCCTGTGTTTCCCGCGGAGCGGAAGCCATTGCCTCCGTATCCAGGCCGTGCACCGTTCCCTGGCGTCACGTGCGGTGCCCCGCCCTGAGCGATGGTGTTTCCACGTCCCGCATACCCGCCGCGGTTGCCGTACGCACCGCGATTTCCGTAGCCGATCCCAGGTCGTCCGCCGTATCCATAACGTCCATACCCATAGCGTCCGTATCCATAGCGTCCGTATCCGTATCCGAACCGTCCATCATCACCCCAGCCGCGGTATCCCCAGCCGCCATAACCCCATCCTGGATAGCCCCAGCCAAACCACGGTCCAACTCCGATGAACGCTCCACCGAAAAACCAATCCGAATCATAGTACCCATACGGTGCGCAGGAGTAAGGATAAAACTGGTAGAAACCGTAATCGCAGACCGGCGGCGCATACGCGTAGGGCACCGGAGCCAGCACCGGACCAAACCCGATCCCTACGAACACATTCGCTCGCGCCGGAATCATCGTCGCCACGGCCAAAACCAACGTCGCGCCCAGCATCCGAATCGCTTTCATGGGAACCTCCCGGAGAACCTCAAAGCGTTTCACGCATCAAGTGGAGAAACCCTCATTTCTCCTGAATCTCCTGCGCCTTTTTCAGCGCTTCTGATCCTATCGACCAGACTTCTACAGAATAGTTGCGCAAACCTGCTTCAATCACAACTTATTTTCTTTTCCGCGCACCCGGTTTCCATCCCATCGCAATCTTTCTCGATCCAGCCCTGTTTCATCCCGCCTCCATCAGCCCATATCGCCGCTGCCAGCTTTGTTTCAGGTGATCCCATACTCTGCGTCGCTCCGCCTCCGTCACCTCCGGGTCAGGAGCCGTTACAAACCGTACCGCTTCCTGCTTCGCCATCTCCAGCAATTCTCGGTCTCGTACCAGATTCACCACCCGAAAACCCGGCAACCCGGCCTGACGGGTACCGAAAAACTCCCCCGGTCCACGCATTTTCAAATCCAGCTCCGCCAGTTCAAATCCATTCTGTGTCGCCACCATCGCTTCCAGCCGCTGCTCGGCCTCGGCAGAAACTCTCTCCCCCGTCATCAGAATGCAGAAGCTCTTTGCGCTTCCGCGGCCCACCCGCCCACGCAACTGATGCAATTGCGCCAGCCCGAACCGCTCCGCGTGATCGATCACCATTACCGTCGCGTTCGGCACGTCCACACCCACCTCCACCACCGTCGTCGCTACCAGCACGTCCACCTCTCCGCGCTGGAACCGCCGCATCACCACTTCTTTTTCGTCTGCGCTCATCCGCCCATGCAGCAGTCCCACGCGCAATCCCGCAAGTGCTCTCGTGCGCAGTTGTTCATGCATCTCCGTGGCCGAGCGCAACTCCATGCGCGGCCTGGCGGTCGTCTTCTCGTTGGCAAACAGTGTCTGGCTGCGTGCGGATTTACGCTTTGGTTTTTCTGTTACCTCGGCTTCGCCCGCGCTCTCCTGCGCAAAGTCCAGCTCCTGCTGATCGTCCCTGCTGCCTTCAATCACCGGATACACAATGTATGCCTGCCTGCCCGCCGCTACCTGTCCGTGCACAAACTCCCAAACTTCCTCCGCGCGTTCGCTCGCCACGCGCCGCGTCGTAATCGGCGTCCGCCCCGGCGGCAGATCGTCCAGCACGCTCGTGTCCAGGTCGCCATAGAGCGTCAGCGCCAGCGTTCGTGGAATCGGCGTAGCCGTCATCACCAGCACATCCGGCTCCGCATCGTTCGGCTTCTTCATCAGCCGAAAGCGCTGCATCACGCCAAACCGATGCTGCTCATCGACCACCACCAGTCCAAGCCGGTCGAACTCCACGTTCTCCTCAATCAGCGCATGTGTCCCGATCACCAGTTGCACCTCGCCGCGTTGCATCTGCCGTCGCAGCGCGCGTTTGGTCTCCGCATCCACCGATCCTGTCAGCAGCGCCATTCGATACTTCCGCGAAGACCTTCCGAGCAGCTTCCGCGCCGCCAGATAATGCTGCGTCGCAAGTATCTCCGTCGGGGCCATCAGCGCCGTCTGGTAGCCGTTTTCCATTGCCACCACCATCGCCTGCAGCGCCACAATCGTCTTGCCCGATCCCACATCCCCCTGCAGCAGCCGTCGCATCGGATGCGGCTCCCTCATATCCGCCACAATCTCCCCCAGAGATCGCTTCTGCGAGGTGGTCGGGTGAAATGGCAGAATCTCCCGGATGGCCTCGCGCACTCCCTCCGTCGTCGCAAAGGCGATCCCTTTCTGTTCGCGGCTGCGGCGGCGTTTCAACTCCAGCCCCAGCTCCAGGAAAAACAGCTCTTCAAAGATCAGCCTCCGCTGCGCCGGTGTCCGCGCCTGCTCCAGATCGTCTGCCGCTGTTCCCTCCAATGGAAAATGCGCTTCCGCCAGCGCAGTCTCGCGCTCCGGCAACCCGTTCCGCTTGCGGATCGCCCCTGGCAGACACTCCGGCACGTTGCCGCGGATCGACTCCAGCAATTGAAAGATCACCTTGCGCTGCCAGCGTGAGGCAAGCTGCGCTCCACCCAGCGACTCATACACCGGTGTAATCCGTCCCACTTCCAGCAACCGCGTCTGCTCGTCGCCGCCCGCTTCCGGCAGCAGCTCAAACTGCGGTTGAATCATCTTCAGATTCCGCGACGAACGCGAAGCCTCCATGCGCCCAAAGAGCGCGATCGCCTGGCCGGCGCGCAGTCGTCCCTGCAGATAGCCGCCGTTGAACCACATGCACTTGATTGTGAACGCACCCTGAGCCAACACAATCTCGAAGATCGGCTTTCGATTCGTCCGAACCAGCCCGGCACTGCGAATCTCCCCGATCACCGACGCTGTTTCGCCGGCCTTCAGCTCGTACAGCGCCTTCGGATGCTGCCTGTCCTCATATCGGAAGGGCAGGTGATACAGCAGGTCTTCCGCCGTGCGGATTCCCTTTGCTTCCAGCAGCGTGGCCACACGCGGCCCCACGCCACGCACATACATTACTGGGGTATCGAGCGCAGTCACACTTCGGATGCTACAACCGCCGGGCCGCCGCCCGCCACAGCGCTGCCACGCTCACTGCAACCGCCTGCGCAGCAGCTCCACCACCGCATAGCCGATCAACGCTCCAACCAGTGCAATTGCCACATTCTCACGCGTCACCACATCCCGCATCGCCCAAGCAAGCCCATGCCCGCGTGCTTCGCCCGACTGCGTAAACTCGCCCATCAGCAGATTCGCGTAAAACAGAAACACGATGAATGCGATTTCTACTGCTGCCCGCATCAGTGTCTTCATCATTCCTGCAATCTAATCCACTCTCGGGTGCGCAGCAAGCCGGGCTGCCGTTCCCCACGCGCCCTGGCTCCGCAGCCCTCTGTGCGCCCTGTGCTATCCTTGCCGCAATCGAAAAAACAATCCACCGGAGTCACCGAATGCCTGTTGTTGAACTCTCCGCTGTTACCAAGGCATATCAGGATAAAGTAGCTGTTAACCAACTTAGCTTTCGCATCGAGCCTGGCCAGATGTTCGGCCTGCTCGGCCCCAACGGATCCGGCAAAACCAGCTCCATCCGCATGATGATCGGCATCACTGCGCCGGACTCGGGAGCAATCACGCTCTTTGACAGACCATTCACGCGCGCCAGCCTAACCCGCGTCGGCTATCTGCCCGAAGAGCGCGGCCTATACAAAAAGATGAAGGTTCTCGATCAGCTCATCTTCATGGGCAGCCTGCACGGACTCTCCGCCGCCGAAGCGCAGAAGCGCGCCATCGCCTGGGCCAAAAAACTCGATATCGCCCACTCCATCCTCAAGAAAACCCAAGAACTCTCCAAGGGAATGCAGCAGAAGATCCAGTTCATCGCCGCGCTCATTCATGAGCCGGAACTCATCATCATGGATGAGCCTTTCAGCGGACTCGATCCCGTGAACGCCTCTCTGCTGCAAGATACTCTTCTTGAGCAGAAGGCGCAGGGCAGGACCATCCTTTTCTCGACGCATCGCATGGACCAGGTGGAAAAGCTCTGCGACTCCATCGCTCTGATCCATCAGGGCAATCTCGTCCTCTCCGGGCGCGTCCGAGAGATCAAGAGCCGCTACAAACGCGACCGTGTCGTCGTCGAATTTGAAGGCGACGACAGCTTCCTGCGCAGCCCGGAGATCGCCGAAGCAAAAAATTACTCCGGCCATGCTGAGATTCGCCTCAAAGAAAACGGCGATGCGCAGAAACTGCTCGCCGAGGCCGCAGCCCATACAACCATCTACCGCTTCGAGCTGATGGAGCCGTCGCTTGAAGAGATATTCATCCAGGCCGTGGGAGGCAAAGTCGATGCGTAACATCCTGCTGATTGCCAAACGCGAATACATGGAGCAGGTCCGCGCCAGAACCTTCCTCATCACCACCATTCTGCTGCCCGCAGTCTTCGTCGGCGTCTTCTATCTCTCGTTTCTCTCCGGCAAACACTCCGGTTCCGACAAGCACATCGCCATCGCATCCAGCGATCCTGCGCTTGCCGCGGAAATCCGCTCGCAGATTCTCGCCGACACCGACGCCAAAGCCACCGTCGATCTCTTCACACCGGAGATGCCCGGCATGCTCATGGACTCTGACCGCAGCAAGCTTGTCTCCGAAGTGGACAGCAAAGCCATCGACGGCTTCCTCTGGGTAGACGTTCCCGCCTCCGGTCCCGTCCAGGCCACCTACGAAGCGCAGACCTCCGGCGATTTCGTGACCGGCGACCGCCTCCAGTCCGCGCTGAATCACGCTCTGCTGCGCCGCCGTCTTCTGCAGGATGGGATCGCTGCTTCCACTGCGGACACACTGCTCAAAACCGTCAAAGTCGATACCCGCCAGATCAAGAACGGCAAAGAGGTCACCAGCAACGCCGTCTCCAGCTTTTACTCCGCCTACATCATGGCACTGCTGCTCACCATGACCACCATGATCTACGGTCTCAACGTCGGTCGCTCCGTCATTCAGGAGAAGACATCGCGTATCTTCGAGGTCATGCTCGCCACCGTCAAGGCCGGCGACATGCTCACCGGCAAGCTTGTCGGCATCGGGGCCGTCGGTCTCACGCAAATTCTCATCTGGATCTCCGCAGGAGCCATCTTCGCCGGCTCGGCGCTTGGCGCGCAATATCTCTCCGGAAATCTCCAGATTCACATCTCTCTGCTCCAGATTGTCCTCTTCGCCGTCTATTTTCTACTCGGATACACGCTGAACTCTGCGCTCTTCGCCGGACTTGGAGCTACGCTGGAAACCGAACAGGAGCTTCAACAGTATTCGCCTCTGGCCGCTTTGCCGGTCTGGCTCAGCTTCAGCATGATCCTGCTTATCTCCACCAACCCGAACTCCTTCTGGGTCGTCGCCGCCTCGCTCTTCCCGCCCTGCACGCCCATCGTCATGTTTCTGCGCATGGGCTCGCAGATGCCGCCCATGTGGCAGATTGGGGCCTCCATCGCGCTCATGCTTCTCGCCATCGCCGCTGTTCTCTGGTTTTCCACCCGTCTCTATCGCATCGGTATCCTCATGTACGGCAAACGCGCCACTCTGCCGGAGATGATGCGCTGGCTCCGCTACAGCTAATCGCACCGCTCGCATCGCACGCCCCAAACCTTTCGCCGCAGGTACAATCCATCTTGTGCCCCGGCGTTCTTCCAGCCCATTCACCTTCCGTCAGCGCCTTTTGCTGGCCACGGTTCCGCGTCTTGTCTGGCTCCTGCTTCACGCCCTTGGTCATACCTGGAAATTCGAGGTCATCGCCGAAGAGGGCGTCACACCAGCCTTCCACGGCTTTACTCCCGGTCGTGAAATCTATTGCTTCTGGCATCAGTGCGTCCTGGCCTGTGCTTACTATTACCGCTCCACCCATGCCACCATCGTCATCAGCCAGAGTTTTGACGGCGAACTCATCACGCGCGTTCTCGCGCTCTTCGGCTACCACGCCGTACGCGGTTCCAGTTCGCGTGGCGGTGCTCAGGCACTCATCGGACTGGCGCGCGTCCTCGATTCCGCCCAGCCGGCCATCTTCACCGCTGACGGACCGCGCGGTCCCATCCACCGCGCCAAGGCCGGCCCCATCCACCTCGCCCGGCTCACCGGCGCTCCCATTGGCTGCTTTCATCTCCAGCCCGAGCGATGCTGGGTTCTGCGCTCCTGGGATCGCTTCCAGATTCCAAAACCTTTCACGCGTATCGTCGTTAGCTGGGGTCCGTGGCTGCGCGTTCCCTCGGATTCCACCCTTCCCGTCGGCGAGTTTT
>JAJZCP010000020.1 GCA_021846065.1 Acidobacteriota bacterium | reverse complement strand
CTGCAACGAATCGCTTGGCACCACCAGCGACCTCTATCACTACGACCGCGTCAAAGGCCGTGAAGCTGCGACGACCGCGACCCCGCGTCCGTGGGAGCTGGCCGGAAGCCACTGATTCAAATGCTTCCATGCAGAGGATTTGGCTCAAGTCCACTGCCGTTTAGCCGATGACCTGATTCGGAGGATTCCGAAAAAGGTTGATGGCAGCACAAGCCCAAAACGAGATTCAAGCGCCGGCGGAGAGCCATCCCGCGCCGCTCGCAGCCAATGCAGGTGGTGCAGAGCGCCGCACCGCTCGACGCTTTACGCTGGATGAGACCGTTGCCGTGCATCCCATCTCCGGCGCAACCAAGCTGCAGGGCCGCATCAGCGATCTGAGCGCAGGCGGGTGTCGGCTGGAGATCGATACGCGGCTGCTCACCGGAGCCATGCTGCGCGTCGAGCTTCAATTTCAGATTCATGGATACACTTTCCGCCTCGTCGGCGTCACCGCAGGACGGCGAACCAAAACCTCCATCGGCATCCGTTTTGTCGATCTCTCGGAACGCCGCCGCGCGGAACTGGCAGAGCTTCTTGCCGTGCTTGAAGACAAATCGAATCAAAGCGCCAGTCAGCCATCGACCGCGGCAGAGATCAAGCAAGCGGTGCAACCTTCGCAGCCGATCCAGAGCAGCGCCTCTTCGCGGCTGTCCGCGCCTCAGGTCTCGCCCCAGGCCGCACGTCAGGCTTCGGCCTCCAGAACTTTGTCTGCGCCCGCTTCCGCAGTGTTCTCTCCAGCCGACGCCACCGCGGAGGCGCGCGACCGTCGTGCCTTTCGCAGGCACAAGGTGGACACGCGTGCGCGGCTCTATCTGGTGAACACAGGCATCTGCATGACCGGCTCAATTCAGGACCTGAGCATGGCAGGCTGTCGCATCGTCACCGAAGAGCCGTTCAACGTCGGCATTTATGTGCGCCTGGAAGCTGAGTTTTTCCTGCACGGCCTGCCCTTTCGTCTGGGCGGAGTCAGCCAGGCTATCATCAACCGCAACACCCTCGGTGTGCGCTTTCTGGACATGAGCGACCGCAAACGCGAACAGCTTGCTGAACTGATTGCAGAGATCCACGAAGCACACGCACAGGCGAACACAGACTGAGTGACGACAGCTACTTTCTGCGCGGCGGATTGGCGCGCAGACGTTGCAACTCGCGATACAGGTCGCTTTTGGATTGGCCGCGCAGACGCGCCAACTGCTTCAACGCGTCTTTTTCCGTCCGATGTTCCGCCGTTTGCAGGTGCGCCAACGCGGTCAGCAGGTCTTCACTGGAATCGACCGGAGCCTCGTGGGGTGGTGTCAGCAGCAGCGTAATCTCGCCGCGCACGCGCTCCTGTGCCGCCATCTGAAGCTGGACCGAGGCAACCGGCCCGCGCAGAAATTCTTCGTGCAGCTTGGTCAGTTCGCGCGCGACCACAATGGGAAGCGCATCGCCCCAGACGCTGCGCAGATCGGCAAGCGTATCCAGAATTCGATGCGGCGCTTCATAGAAAATGAGCGTCGCGGCCTGCGCACCGGATTCGACCGACTCTGCGCGCAGCGCGGCAGCGATCGACTCCAGCGCCGTACGTCGTGCGCCGGATTTTTCCGGCAGAAAACCGTAAAAACGAAAGCGCTCGGTCGGCAGTCCTGAGGCGATCAGAGCAGTGACGGCGGCGTTTGCCCCCGGAATCGGAATCACGGGAACGCCCGCATCCAATGCCGCGCGAACCAGCCACATTCCTGGATCGCTGATGCCAGGCATGCCTGCGTCGGAGACCAGAGCGATGCGCTCACCGCGCTCGATCGCAGCAATCAGTTCCTGAGAGCGCTCGCGTTCGTTGTGTTCGTGGCAACTGACGGTGGGCGCGTGAATCGCAAAGTGGTTCAGCAGCTTGCGTGTCTGGCGCGTGTCTTCGCAGGCGATGCGATCGGCGGAGCGCAGGACGCGCAGCGCGCGCAACGTGATGTCTTCCAGATTGCCGATGGGCGTCGCCACCAGATACAGACCCGGCGCAAGCGGCGCTGGTGCAAGCATCTCTGGCGTAAGAGATACCTGCGAAGCAGCCTCGTCTGGCTCAGGCACAGCGGTGGTTGGCAGCGGTTCCATCGGTCGATTTCCTTGCAGCGTCAGCGCTCCGTGTCCAGGCGCTCCAGACGGCGCTGCTCATTCAGCAGCGACATCGACGACATCAGATTCTGCACGCTCACCACGCCCACAATCCGCTCGCCTTCGGCGACAGGAATCAGCGTCAGGCCGCGCCCGGCGGTGATGCGCCGGATGATTGCGCCAAGCGTATCCTCGGGCTTTGCCACCTGGAAGTTGCGCGTCATGATGCCCTGCACATATCCATTGCCCTCAACGCGCAGGCACTCCAGAATGCGCTGGCGATTGACGATGCCGACCAGTTGCGAGCCGCGCACAACGGGAAAATCTTCCTGGAGCGTATGAATGCAGCGCCGCAGCGCGTCCAGCAGCGTATCCGAGGGCGAGAGCATGGCGAAGTCGGTCAGCATCACTTCCTCCATGCGCACCGTGTCCACCACGGACTGGAAGAGAACTCCCTGATCTTCAATCTGCGCGCCGATGAAGATGAAAAACCCAACCGACGAGAGCAGCGGATCGTGCAGAAAAAAGCCGACGACAATCGTTCCCAGCGCAATAGCCTGGCCCAGCATGGCAATGGCGCGGCTGGGCGCGGACTGGCCACTGGATTGCGTAAAGCTGGCGCGCAGCAGACGGCCTGCGTCCAGCGGATAAGCGGGCAGCAGGTGTAGGAATCCCAGAAACGCCTGCACCCATACGGCGCTACGCAGCAACGCAAGCGGCGTGACATAGGGCAAAGCGAGAAGCGGAAAAGCCTGGCTTGCTCCGGTCAATGTCGCGGCCAGCATCAGCGCCGTCGCAATGTTTGCCACCGGCCCAGCTAAAGCGAGAATGTACTGCTTCTCTGCTGCGTTTGCCTGCTCCTGGCTCTCCGGATTCGCATACGCGAACATGCCGCCGATGGGCAACAGCAGGACGGCGCGCAGGCGCAACCCAAACCAGGCTGCAACCAGCAGACGCGCACATTCGCGCACAGCGACCGCAGCGGCGATCAGCAGCCACAACGCGAAACCGGCTGCAATGGAGCCGCCAAGCGACTGGCTGTACAGCATGCAGATGGCGATGAGGATGACAAACAGCGTGTGAATGCGGAACTCCACACCCATCCATCGACCGAGAGGAAACGACCATCCACGCATGTCTTCATTGTAGCGGCAGGCGCGTGATCGCAAAGAGCTGGGGATCATTTATGCTCAGGAACGAGATGCGCATCATCGGTGGACGATTTCGTTCTCGCACGCTGCTGGCGCCTGTCGGCCAGAAGACGCGACCCACTTCGGATCGACTGCGCGAGACGCTGATGAACGTTCTGACGAACGGCGCGAAGAATCGCGCGCTGGATGCGCGGATGCTCGATCTTTACGCCGGCACGGGCGCAGTTGGGATGGAAGCATTGAGCCGAGGCGCGCAGTCGGTGACCTTTGTGGATCAGTCGTCCGCTGCGATGACGGCGCTTGAGGCCAATTGCAAGCGGCTGGGCCTTGGTGAGGAATCGAAGTGTATTCGCTCATCCGTATGCGCGTGGCTGCGACGCGCCGCCTCGCCAGCATCGCCCGTGACGCAGCAGTTCGACGTAGTCTTTCTCGATCCACCGTGGGACGACCGCGAGGAGTACGAGCAGGCACTGGGCCTGCTGGGCGGTGAGGCGGCGAAGTTGCTGGCGCCGAATGCCTGGGTGATCGCCGAACATCGCTCAAAAAACGCACTGGCCGAGGACGCCGGAGCGCTGCGACGCTGGCGCGTAATCAAGCAGGGCGACGCTACGCTCAGCTTTTATACTCGCGCAAGCCAGAGCGATGAGCCAGCGGACGAGTTGCCGTCCGAAGCACCCTGATCGGCAGTTCAGTTCATCTGTTTGCTGTGGGATGCCAGATATTTTTCAAACGGAATCTCAAAATAAAACAGTTCCTTGCCGTCGATGTCGCGCAGTGAGTGAACATTGAGCGCGGCGCCGTCCAGAGGATGGCTCAGACCGCTGACGTCATAGAAGAGAAAACCGGCCTCCGTACTGTGCGGCTTGACGATGAGCGATTGAAACTCCAGCGTGTTGAAGTCGCTTTCGATGGCCTTGCGGATATTCTTGTGTGGCATGTGGAGGCCGGGGATGGGGCCGGGCATGCTGCTGCCGTGAACGCGTACCATGCGCCGCTCCACGTCTTCCGGCTCGGCAGCCTGAAGACGGTCGCCTCCCGCTGTGATGAAGAGGATGCGTGCGTCCTTGAGCGAGATGGCGCGGTCGCCGGTGTTGGTGACGATGAGGCGCACGGGCATGAAGCCATGCGCGACGTAGTTGAGGCGAAAAAGCTTGATCTGGCTGGCCGTGTTGTACGGTTCGACGGCGATGGCCAGATGCTCGGCAGCATGCACCTCGACAGCGGCAAAGTTGGTGGCTGGCTCAACCGGCGGCGGCTTGTGCTCGGCTGCGCGGGCAGACGCGGAGGCAAAACAGAAAACGCACACAAGGCAAAGCACGCCGAAGACCGGACTGCGTGAGCAAAGGGGACGCAGAAACGAACCGTGCATGGTCTTCATCTCTCTCCTGAAAAGAACGATAGCAGCCGCGCTGGTTGCTTCGCCAGAGACATCTCCGGCACTGGCGGGCAGTCCGGTTCTGTATTCTGAATCAGATTTTCATGAGTCCTGCCATGAGTTCTGCATTGCGCTGGCAGGCAGAAATGCTCCGCATGAACCTGATCGTCTGGGTCTACCAACTCGTCTTTCCGCTGGCTCTGCTGGTGGCCGCGCCGTGGTGGCTGCTGCGCATGGCCACGACGGCGCGCTATCGAGAAGGTTTGACGGAGCGGCTGGGATGGGTGCCGCGTCGTCTGCGTGTGGCGCGGGATGGCTGCGATGTGATCTGGGTGCATGCGGTTTCCGTGGGAGAAGTGATTGCCGTGCTGCGCCTGGTTGCCGCGCTGGACAAGCAACGTCCACAGGCGCGCGTGCTGCTCTCCACCACAACACGCACCGGCCAGCAGATTGCGCGTGCACGGCTGGGTGCCGAGCGCGTCTTCTACTGTCCGCTGGACCTGGCCTGGGCGACGGATGCGTGGCTGCGCGCGCTGCGGCCCAGCCTTTTGGTGCTGGTCGAAACAGAGTTCTGGCCGGGTTTGCTGCATGCGTGTTTTCGTCGCGGGATTCCTGTGATGGTGGTCAACGCGCGCATCTCCGACCGGTCGTGGCCACGTTACCAGCGGTTGCGCGCACTGTGGCGTCCGCTGCTGCACCGCATCCATCGAATTCTGGCACAAAGCGAGATGGACGCCGAGCGGCTGCGCGCACTGGGCTGCGGAGCGGTGGAGGTGGCAGGAAACCTGAAATATGACCTGAAGGCCGATGCCGGCTCCGAGATTGTTTCTCTTTTACGCGCATGGGCACCGGAACGGCGCTGGCTGGTGGCCGGCAGCACGCTCGAAGGCGAAGAACAGGCGTTGATTGCTGCCTGGCCGCAACTGAGGAAAACGAACGGCGGTCTGCTTCTGCTGCTTGCGCCGCGACATCCGGAGCGATTTGACGCCGTGGCGCGCATGCTGCACGAAAGCGGCATTCCATGGCGGCGACGCAGCGAATTGAACTCCGATGCGCTGCATTCCGATGAAGTTGAAATCGTGTTGCTGGACACGCTGGGAGAGCTGGCTGCGGCGTATGCCGTGGCTGAGGTTGCCTTTGTGGGTGGCAGCGTTGCGCAGGCCGGAGGACACAATCCTCTGGAGCCGGCGCTGTACGGAGTTCCCGTCGTGATGGGACCGCATGTGGAGAACTTCCGCGGGATTGTGGCGGACATGCAGGCGGAAGATGCGATTCTGGTCACGCAGACCGAAGGATTCGATGCGGTGCGCGACGCTTTGCAGAATCTGTTGAACGATCCAGCAACTGCACGGATGATGGGCGAACGCGCGCGCGCTGTGTTGGCGCGACATGCGGGAGCGACCGAGCGAACGCTGGAAGCGATGCACAACGTATTGCAGGCGAAAGGCAAGGCTCAGCCATGAAGCGTCCGTGGCTGGCTCCGCTGGCTCCGCTCTACGCTGCGGCGTGGTCGCTGCGCACATGGGCCTTGTACGCGGGCTGGGCGAAACGTCGGCGGCTGAATTGGCCGGTCGTCAGCGTGGGCAGCATCTCAACGGGCGGCGCGGGCAAGACGCCACTGACGATTGCACTCGCGCGACTGATGACGGAAGATGGAATTGCGGTGGATGTGCTTTCGCGCGGCTACGGACGAAAAACCGGGCAGGCTCTTGCCGTCGATCCAGATGGCGATGTGGGCGGCGATGCGGAGACATTTGGCGATGAGCCGCTGCTGATCGCGCGTCAGGCCAGGGTGCCCGTCTATGTGGCTGGCCAACGATGGGAAGCAGGGCGAATTGCGGAGACGCGCCCAACGGCAGGCTGCGCCGCGCACCTGCTCGACGATGGCTTCCAGCATTGGCAACTGGAGCGCGCGCTGGATATTGCGATGGTCGGCGTCGAAGACCTGGGGGACCATCTGCTGCCTGCGGGCAATCTGCGCGAGCCGCTGCGTGCGCTGCAACGCGCAGACGTGCTGGCCGTGCGTGAAGACGATGCTGCCGCGCGGGAGTGGTTCTCTCAGCAAAAGACACAGCAGCCGGTGTGGCTGTATCGGCGGACGATGCGCTGGCCCGTGGAGATGCCGGAATCGGTCTTCGCTTTCTGCGGAATCGCACGACCGGAGGCGTTCCTGCAAGGGTTGCGCGCGGGCGGCGTCAGGCTTGCGGGTGAGCGTATCCTGCGCGATCACCAGCCTTATGGCGAGCAGGAGATGGCTCGACTGCGCAGAGAGCTGGAGCAATGCGGCGCACGGGCCTTTGTGACGACTGCGAAAGACCTGGCGCGGATGGGGAGCCGGGTGGTGAAGTTGCAGCAGGCGGCACCGGTCTTCTGCGCGGATGTGGAAGTGAGCTTCATGGACCCGGAGGCGGTGATGGAGCGCATCCGGAAGGCGTGTCGCGAGCAGGACCGACGCGCGTGAATTCGCCTTTGTTCGCCGGAGAGCTGTGAGAAAATCAGGTTTGCAGCGGCTGGCACAATTTCGAATTCTGGTGGTGCGGCTTGGCGCGATGGGCGACATTCTGCACGCATTGCCCGCAGTCGCAGCTCTGCGTCGAATCCACCCACTCTGGCGCATCGACTGGCTGGTGGAGCCGCGCTGGCGACCGCTGCTAGTGGCCCCTGATTCCCATGAACCGCGTGTCGATGGCGAAGTGAGCGCACAGCGTACAGTATCGCGACCGGTTGTGGATGGAGTGCTGGAAGCGGATACGCGCCTGTGGCGCAGACAGGGCCTGAGCCGTGCGACTGCGGCTGCAATCCGGCAACTGCGGGGTGAACTGCGCGCGAACGAATACGACGCGGTGTTGGAGATGCAGGGCGCGATTCGCTCCGCGGTTCTTGCGCGCTTCACGGGCTGCCGACGCATTCTGGGAGATGCGCGTCCGCGCGAGGCGCCGGCGCGATGGCTCTATACCGAGCCGGTGAATGCGCAGAGCGAGCACGTGATTGATCGCGGATATGAACTGGTATCGGCCATCGCAGCAGATTTTCTGGAGATCGGCGTGCCTCCACTGCCCATTGATCGAGCAGCGGAGACATGGTGCGATGAGCGATATAAGCAATGGAAGATGGATCAGAGTCCCTGGGCGCTGATTCATCCTGGCGCGGGATGGGGCGCGAAACGCTGGCCTGCCGAGCGCTTTCGTGAAGTGGCGACGTGGCTGACCGCGCAGGGGATTCGCGTTCTGGTGAATGCCGGCCCGGGTGAAGATTCGCTGGCGGAGAGTGTTGCACAGGGAAACGAATCCGCGCATGTGGTGCGCAGCTCGGTGGCAGAGATGGTTGCGCTCACGCGGCGCGCAGCAGTGGTGATTGGCGGCGACACGGGACCGCTGCATCTGGCGTGCGCCCTTGGGCGCGCGGTCGTGGGCATCTATGGCCCAACCGACCCGGCACGCAATGGTCCCTATCGCTTTCCCGACGGAGCAGAATGTGTGGTCCTGCGCACACCGGAGATCAGGCGCGATCATCGCCGACTGCCAGAGCCGGAAGCGGGACTGCTGAAGATCGATGTGCGCGAGGTTTGCGAAGCGGCAGGACGACTGCTGCAACGGTGACGAACAAAGCAGCGACGCAAGAACCGGCGATACAATCAGCAAGGGTGAAATTGCAAGGATGAAATTGCCGACATGTGGATGGTTGTGCCGTGAATGAACTGCCCCAATCGAGTGAGACATGGATGGCGCGCTGGCGGCGCATTGCGCGCAGGATTCGCGTGCCACTGGGTTTTGCAGCGGCGGGTGTTTATCTGTGGCGGCTGCTGCATGCGACGCCTGTGCCACTCGCGATTCTGGCCAGCCTGGCGCTGGTGTTGCCGGGGCTGTGGCTGCGCGGATATGCCGCCGGATATGTGAAGAAAAATCAGGAGCTGACGCAGACCGGACCCTATGCGTATACGCGCAATCCACTGTATCTGGGATCGATCCTGATAGCTGCGGGTTTTGCGGTTGCGCTGACGAGTGTGGTCTTTGCGCTGTTGCTGGCGGCGGGATTTGTGCTGATCTATGTGCCTGTGATCGCCGGCGAAGAGGAGTTTCTGCGCAAAACTTTCTCTGATTATGCTGCGTACTGCCAAAGAGTTCCGCGTCTTTTGCCGCGCATTTTTCCGACAGGCGAGACGAGCGACGCACCGCGTTCATCCGAGGGGACATTTTCCTTTGCGCTCTATCGGCGGCATCGCGAGTATCGTTCGGCGCTGGGCGCAGCCGTGCTCTACGCGAGCCTGCTGGCGTCTTTGCTTGGGCATCTGCATCTGCTGCATCGATGACCATGTTTGCGCTCGCTGGACAGCCTGGCGCAAGTGGCCTGATTTGATCGTCTAAAATCGAAAAAGCAGGCCCGCGCGTCGCGTACGTTTTCTCTGCGAACACTGTTCCGTGCGTAGAACCAGCGTCAATGCAGCGGATATCAATGTGAGGACAAGCTTCTGAGATTGCGCAAGAAATATGTAGCGCTGCTGTGTGCGGCAGCTCTGGCCTGCGGTGCGCTTCCCGCGCCAGAGAACGCGAGCGGGCCGATGCCTGCGCTGCCGGCGCCACGAGCGGGGTTTCAATTTCCTCAGCATGAAACGCTGACCTATGCCGTGGACTGGCGCGTCTTCCCCGCTGGCTTGGCCGTGCTGCACTTCGATGCCGACGGCGCGCGGGAACGGCTGACGGCGACGGCGGATACGACAGGAGCCATCAATCTTCTGTTTCACGTCGCGGATCGATTTCAGTCAAGTTTTGACCGTGAGCGAGGATGCACGACCGAGTTCGACAAGCAGACAGTGGAGGGTCGCAGGCAGATCAACTCCACGCTGCGGCTGGACTACGGCGCGGGCAAGTCGATTCTGGATGAACGCAATCTGGTGACGGGGCAGAAAAAACGCCTGGAAAACAAGATTCCAGATTGCCTGACAGATTTGCTGACAGGCGTCTTCTATGCGGCTTCGCAGCCGATGGAAGTGGGGCAGAATTTTGATCTTCCCGTCGCCGATCCATTACGCACGGTGCGGGTGACGATGAAGGTGGAAAGCCGCGAAGAGTTGAAGACGCAGGCTGGCATCTTCCATACGATCCGCGTGCAACCGACAGCGGATGCGGGTGTAGTGAAAAATCGCGGCGATATCTGGATATGGTACACGGATGACGAACGTCATCTGCCGGTGCAGATGCGCGCGCGGCTGTTCTGGGGCACGATTACGTTTCGCCTGATCTCCGCGGAAGGCAGATAACGTTTCACTCTGGCAGACGATGTGGCGATGGAGCAGCGCTCAGAATCGTTTTTGGCATGCACATGGGCATCGCAGTGGCGGTGCTTCCGTTGAGCAGAAAACAGGTAGTGCCGTCCAGATCGGTGCGGAATGTGCGGACATGCGCAGCTTGCAAGGCAGCGAGCACCTCTGGGCGGGGATGGCCGAAGTGATTGTGCAATCCACAGGAGATGACCGCCCACTGCGGAGAGACAGCGTCTAAAAAGGCTGGCTGGGTGCTGGTTTTGCTGCCGTGATGGCCAACCTTCAAAACGGTGCTCTGCAGCGGGGCTTGGTCCATCATGCTGTCTTCTTCCGGAGCCTCGGCATCGCCCTCCAGCAGAACGGAAGTTGCGCCAAACGCAGCGCGCAGCACCAGGGAATCGTCGTTTTGGGGTTGCGTGCCCGGGGCGTAATCCGGCGCGGGCGCCAGTACCTGAAAATCTACCCGATCCAGATGCAGATCGTCTCCGCGGTGAAGCTGGCGCACACGCGTGCCCTGCAAGGACGCATCCCGCAAAAGAGCAAGGTATGCAGGCACAGGCGGGTTTGCGCCGACCCACAGTTCACGCGGGCGGAAGTTGCGCACTACAGCGCTGAGTCCGCCGAGATGATCGGCATGCGCATGGGTGAGCACAACGGCGTCGAGGCGACGGATTCCGCGCGACCAGAGAACAGGTGAAACCACGTCTTCGCCAATCTCAAACGACGGCTGCGCATCCTGCTGGCCCGGGTCTGAATGACCGTAGGAAAGCAGTCCACCACCATCGACGAGAACGGTGTGGCGATCGGGCGTGATGAGCAGCAGCGAATCGCCCTGGCCTACGTCGATCGCCTGAAACAAGAGCGCATCGGGAGGCGCAACGATGGGCCGCGGCCACAGAACGACGGGCAGGATGAGCAGCAAAACGGGAAGCGCAGAGAAACGCAAAGCGGAGCCTGTCTGCGACGCAAGATAGACCGCCGCAAGAAGAATCAGAACGACAAGGAGCGAAGACAGGAGCGCAGGCGAAGGCAGGCGGAGATTTGCCCAGTGCTGGCGCGCAAAAAACTCGATGGCGCCATGGGCGAGGTGAAGCAGCAGCGCGGTGCAGGCAGCGGGCAACAAAGCCAGCGGCGACCAGAGCAGCAAAGTGCCCAGAGTTAACATCGCCAAGGGCAGCAGAATGGAAAGGAGTGGAAGAACGATCAGGTTCGTCGGCAGCGCGTAGAGCGTGAAGCGATGAAAGTAGATTGCCATGGGAAGCACGAGGGCGACTTCCACAATGAGGCTCGTCCATACAAGCTCCACGATGCGCAGGATGAAACGCGCGGTCGAGCCGACGATGACCTCCGATCTCCGCGAAGAAACAAGCGGAACGAATCGTTGCGCGAGCCATCGCATCTGCGTACGAAACTGAAGTTGAGCGGGAATGCATGCCTTATCCAGCGTGGGGTCTGACAGCCTGTGCGTGGCGCGGAGAAACGGCTGCACCGTGTCTTCGAGCAAGGGAAGCGCAATGCCTGCGATGGAGATGACGGCAAGCAGCGTCATTTGCAGACTGGCGTTGAGGATGCTGCCGGGCTGCTCGGCGAGAATGCAAAGCGCGGCAAAACCGATCAGATTGAGGGGAGAGCGTTGGCGATAGAAAATTCTCCCAAGCAGATAGAGCGCAATCATCCAGAAGGATCGCTGCACGGGAACGGAAAACCCTGTGGCAAGAGCAAAGAGCAGCGGGCAGAAAATCGTGATCCCCGTGGCGAGGATGCGGGATGCGTGCATGCGTTCGCAAAGCGTGAGCAGGAGAGCCGCAAGAATGGCCAGATGCAGGCCGGAGACCACCACAAGATGGAAGGATCCGGTGCGCTCAAAGCCGCTGCGCAAGCGCCGATCCAGAAGGCGGCGGTCGCCGGTGAGCATTGCGGTCAGCATCGCAGCATCCTCCGGCTGAACGCGCAGCCATGCGGGCAGAAAGCGCATTTGCTCTGGAAGATGCTCGATGCGAGTGGCTACGGTTTCGCGCCATTGGTTCAACAGACATGCAACACTGCGCTCGCCGACACGATTGACGACCTGCAACCGATCCGGCAGGTCGGCTCGGACGCTGCCGCTGGCGGAGACCGATTGCGTTGCAAGATAGAGTTCGCGATTCCAGACGCCGGGATCGTGATAGACGGCAGGCGGGTGCATTTGCATCACGATCCGTATCTGGTCACCACAATGCAGAGTTGTCGCAAGATTGCGGCGCCACGCAGCAGTGACGCGTATGCGCTGTGCTGACGAGGCAGGCAGCGCGAGCAGTAGATCGGCTGTGTCGGTGATCGACTCAGCACGCGCGACCTGCATGTCGAATGTCTGCGATGAAGTGGGCAGATTGGACGAGGTGGAATCCTGGTCGACAGGTTCTTCGGCTTCCTCTTCGCGATGAAGCGGCTCAGCAGCGATGACGGTGCCTTCAAGGGTGCGCAGCAGGCCGTCGTTCAACGCATGAATGTCTGGAGACTGCGCTGGCTGTGGAGTTGTCTGCGCAGACCAGAAACCGAGGATGACCCAAAGCGCGATCAAAGATATCCATGCGGTGCGCGGTGCGCGCAGAATGCTGACCCAGGAAACAACGGCAAGGACAAAAAGAGCGGCCAGCAGCCAGGCAGGACGAAGATAAAACGCCTGCGCCAGAAGAACGCCACTGGCGAAGAGAACCGCAGCGCAGAAGAGCGGACTGCTGGCGGCAAAAGGCAGCGGCAGCGATTCCGTAGTTGCGTTCTTGGTTGCGCTGGCCTCTGGCACGTCGATGCACCTTGCAAAAGATGGCGGTCGGCAATCGCGCAGATCAGGGAAAAGGTGTATTGCGCATCATCCGCTCATCGATTTTTTCTTGCCAGCTTGACGACGGATTCGATGTGGTACGTCTGCGGAAATAAATCTACCAGATGAATCGACTCGATCTGAAATCGCTCCGCGGTGAGCAGTTTGAGGTCGCGAGCAAGCGTGATCGGGTCGCAGGAGACGTAGGTCATGCGAGGCGCATGAATGGCGGCGAGCAAGGAACAGGTTCTGGCGTCCAGACCCGCTCGCGGAGGATCGAGCACGATGGAATCCGGAGCCGGTTCTCGCTGGAGGCGATTGTTTTCCAGATAAGCCAACGTGGACGAATGTACTGCTCGACTGGATGGCCTGGTGAGCGAGTGCGCGAGTGAGGCAAAGGATGCGTCCGCACCCTCCACCGCCGTCACAGCAGCGAATTTTCT
>JAJZCP010000019.1 GCA_021846065.1 Acidobacteriota bacterium | reverse complement strand
AGAGCACCGTCGATCGTCACCGGAAAAAATAGATTCGATTCGCCAATGTTTGAGTGGTCTAAAAAGTTGTTGGCGCGGGTCTCGAAATTATCAGCATCCAGCGTCCATCCGAACAGAGGAATCGCGACGCCGAATTGATGCTCCTCATCGCGCTCGCCGTGCAGCGGAACGATAGCGGCGCTGCTCTGCTGCGCATATCCTGCAAGGGCTCCGGTGGCGGTGATGAGCGGTGGGGCCTGATAGTAGCGGCCATAGAATGCGCGGAATACCCAGCCGAGTTTCGGCACGCGAAGCGCGACGCCAAACCGCGGGTCCACTTCAAATTCTGAAATATCCGCGGCGAATTGCGAGGCCCGGAAGCCGGCGATCAGCGTCAACCAGTGTGTGGCCTGCAGATTGTTGGAGACATATTCCTCCGTCAGCCCGCCCAGGGCACTGCCTTTCACCAGAAAATTCCGGGTTGGCCCGGGAGGGTTAAAGATGGCGCCATAGATCGTGTGGTCATGCTGCGCATAGGAGTAAAACCCGGCGTCCAGGGTATTCCATGCAAGCTGCCGGGTAACCGACGCCTGTGCACCCGCGTAGTTTGAGATCTCATTCGCAGTGCTCGCCACCGGCGTGTCGTGTGCCCCTGGCTGGTAGTCCGCTCCCACATGGTTAAAGAAGGGCGATAGCTGAAAGTAGGTTGTCGGGCTCAGCGTGCGGACCCATGTCAGGATGGCAAACCCGCTGGCCTCGTGCTGCGTATCGCGGAGCCCGCTCGAATCGTATTGCGAATTCTCGTAGTCGTTTGCGTTGGGATCATACGGAATTTGATACCGGTCTGAGCGAAGCTGCCCAACAAACCGCAGTTGATCCCGCGGCGTTCGATTTTCGACCAGCGATACAAATCCTCCATACCCGCTGGCTGCGTCATGGTGCGGGGTTGGAACCGGAGGCATCAGTCCATACTGCGAGTAGTTCCCGTTTACGCTGCCGTAGTAGGCGAATCGTTCGGTGTGACTGCCAAAATTCAGTTGATCGTTTGTCTGCCAGTAGCTTCCAAGACTTGTCACCAGTTCTGCCTGATCGATGCGGTCGAATCCATTCCGTGGCGAAACATCAAACACCCCGTACGTTCTGTCGCCCAGGTTTGCCTCGTAGCTTCCCCGTTGCACCTCCAGCGTTTCAATGTCCTTGGGGTCGATCTGCGGCCCCAGCGTGCTGGCGATGTTGGTGTTGGGCAGGCTCACACCGTCGATCTGCCAGTTCACCTGGTGTCCACCACGGATGTGCAGCATGTCATGCACTTCATACGCGCCGGGCACGTAGTCGGTAATCATGGCCAGACTGTTGGTGCGATCCGCGCCGGGGGAGCGCTCGATCTGCTTCCGGCTGACCATCACGCTTGGCGTTACGGAGCGGTCGTCGATCTTTGCCGTGGCCGCGGTGACGCGCACCGCCGACTGCACGGCCGCGGGATACATCTGGATGTGAAACATCGGCGCACCGGTGGTCGCCATCTCTACGGACTCCTGAATCGTTCCAAAGCCCGCGTGCTGGATGATGACCTGATACTGCCCCAGCGGAACGGTCAGCAGCGAAAAATACCCGTCGCCATTGGTGACTGTTCGCAGCGGAGCACCGAGGCCGGCTCCCTTCACCAGAATACGGGCGCCCGCAATCGGGCGGTGCTGTTCATCATGCACAATTCCCTGCAGCCGTCCGAAGACTGTGGCATGGGCCGCCGCGCAGGCGAGTGCAATCAACAGCCCGGAGGCAACTCCTGTTTGAAAATGCGAGCGGTTCACTGGCAAGCTCATATGAGCGCTCGAAGGCGCTCGGATGCAGCAGCAAAGTACAGCGCAGCGCTGCCTCGATCCTGTGCCCGAACACACAGCTTCTGGAGCCAGCAACGCAGCGAAAAGCAACTGTTAGGCGAGCCTTGCAGGAGGAGCGCGGGCAGAACGCAGCTGGATGAGATTTTCCTGCGAAGAGGCGGGACGCGCCGTAGCCGTCCGGCGAAGGGACAGGAAATCCGGAGATAAGCCGGAAGGGGACGCTGCGAGAGGAGCGACGTTGCCCGCACGCACAAACCGCCACGGGCATGGATCAAGCTGTGCCTGAACATGCCGCGGCACGTTGGAGGCCGCAGTGGCAAGCAATGCCAGGTCACGCAGCAGGCAGTGGTGCGCACCCATCCGGCGGCAGCAGGCTGGAAGATTGTTCGCGCTCACCGCATCGGCCAGCATCGGCTGCACCGGCAAAAGACCGGTCAATAGCAACAGCAGGCTCGCGAGCAGTCGGCGCACAGCTCAGCATAGCACCGCGACAAGGCCGCCCCACGCGCCCACTGCGGTATAACGGTTGCATGTCCTCGTTCCCGCGGACCTTTGATCTGAAAGACACCGCGCTTACGCCGCAGGAACTGCTTGAGGCGATGGATGCGAATCCGGATTCGCTGATCCTTACGGCCTCAGCGCGGAGCGCGCGCTTCCTGAGTCACCAGTATGCCGCGCTGCAGCAGAGCCGTGGGTACAACGCGTGGCCTGCGCCGCGGGTGCAGGCATGGGACACGTGGCTTTCTTCTCTATGGGATCTTGCCGTCCGGCTCCATCTTGAAGAACGGCTGCTGCTCAATGAAGTGCAGGAGTTCGAGGTATGGCGTACTGCGGTTGCAAGCTCCAGCGCAGCAGCTCTCTCACTGCACAGTGCAGAAAACCTTGCCAGACTGGCCGCCCGTGCATGGCGGGTGATGCAGCGCTACGGAATCGCAGCGGAACGGCTCCGGGTTGGCGGGGATGTCGATACTCGTGCGTTCCGCGAATGGGCAGACGCTGTTCTGGTAAAGTCACGCCGCTCGGGCATGCTTCTTCACTCACAGGTGGAGCCTGCGGCCTGTACGTGGATTGCAGATTCCACGCTGCCTCTTCCGGCCACATTCTTACTCACTGGGTTTGACCAGCTGGTGCCCGCGCAACAAGCGATCGTTGCCGCCCTGCAGCAGCGCAACTGCAGCGTCCGCAACATTGCGCTGCGCGCCTCTCGCGCGGGGGCCGCAAGCCCGCGGCTGTACGTGGCTCCCTCAACCGATGCCGAGATTACAGCAGCCGCCGAATGGGCGCGCGAACGGCTGGTACGCAATCCGCAAGCCTCCATCGGAATTTTCGGCTCCTTTGACCCCGCCGGACGCGCGCAAGTTGAGCGCCGCTTCCGGCAAACCCTCGCGCCCGCAACCCTGAACATCGAAGATCGAAGCCCGTTGCCGTACGAGTTTTCTCTCGGCCGCCCGCTGCATGCCACAGTGCCGGTGCGGACTGCGTTGCTTCTGCTGCGTTGGGCCGCCTCGCCGCTGTCGGCGGAGGAAGTCTCCTGGTTGCTGATCCACGGCGAGTTTACGCAGGCCGCGGCAAACAGCTCCACCCGAGGACGCCTCGATGCCGATTTCCGCCAGCGCCCATATCAGTCAGGCGGTTCCATCGCACTGCCTGCTTTTTTGGATTGGCTGCCGCGCCATCGCCAGCAGGATTCTTTCCGCGGTCCACTGCGCGCGCTGCTGCAGGCTGCACGCGCAGGAACGAGACAGCAGCGGCGCAGCATGCCGGAATGGCGGGCCGCTATCGATGAACGGCTGCAGGCTGCGCAATGGCAACTGCTGGCTCCCACCACCTCCCAGCAGTTTCAGTTGCTTCGCCGCTGGGATGCGCTGCTGGACCAGTTTGCGTCCTTGGGAGCAACAGCCGCGCCGCAAACCGGCTCCGATGCGATGGAACGCCTGCAGCGGCTGGCGGCAGAGACTTTGTTTGCGGAAGAGAGTCAGGATGCGCCGGTGCAGATTCTGGGTCCCGTTGAAGCCGCCGGCATGGTCTTCGATGCAGTATGGTGCATGCAGAGCACTGCCGCGGAGTTTCCGCCGCCCGGCCACATCGAGCCATTTTTGCCGTGGAGTGTGCAGCGGGACGCACAGATGCCCCACACCGGCTCAGTGGATTCTGTGTTTGCCGCCAAGCTGGCGCAGCGCATCGTAGATAGCGCCAGCGAAGTCGTCCTGAGCTTCTCGCTGGGCCCGGATGACGAGACAATCAGTGCCGATCTGCCGGAAGTTTTGTTGTCGCCTGCGATCCGGACAGTTCTGGCTGAAACGCCTCTTGAGCCATTGCCCGCCAGTCTTTTTCCTTCGGACATTCCAGCCGGTGCGCCCTTGGAAGCTGTCTCCGAAGAGCCGTGCGTATCCGTACAAAGTCTTTCCGTCAGCGGCGGTGTCCGGTTTCTGGAGCTCCAGGCTGATTGTCCGTTTCGCGCCTTCGCGGAAGTTCGGCTGGGTTCTGCGGCCGTCGATTCACCGGAATCCGATCTAGGGCCGCGGGCGCAGGGGCAGACGCTGCATCGCGTTCTGGAGGCATTCTGGCGCGAGACAAAGACACAGGCGCAACTTGTTGCGCAGCTTACGGCAGGGGAGCTGCCGGCCCGTCTGCGGCCGCTGATCGATGAGGCGATGGCCCCCTTCGTCGAGCACGCAGAACAGCCCTGGCAGCGCGAGTCGCTCGCGCTTGAAGCGCAGCGGCTGCACGAGCGCCTGCTGGAGTGGCTCACATTTGAAGCCGCGCGGCCTCCCTTTTCCGTCGAGCAGACGGAAGTACGGCTGGAGGGCCGGGAAATCGCAGGCGTTACCTTCACCAGCAAAGTAGATCGCGTGGATCGCGTCGAGTCCGGAATTGCGCTCATCGACTATAAAACGCGGGTCACCCAGAGCAATACCTGCTGGGATGGCGACCGGCCGAAGGCGCCCCAGCTGCCTGCGTATGCGGCGCTGTTGTGCCGGCCGGAAGAGGATCAGCCACCCATTGCGGGTGTAGCGCTCGCATCTCTCGAACCGGAGAAGCTCGGATTTCCCGTCGCGCTCTCGGTGCGCAACGTTTTTTGGGACGAACCCCTGTCGGAAAAACCCTCGCGGACAGGTCTTGCAGCGGAGGAGATGGCCGCCACTGTCTCCGCATGGTCCTCCACATTGGAGCACTTGGCCGCGCAGTTTCTCTCTGGCCATGCAGTGCTGGATCCGCGCGATGGGCGCGTCGCCTGCGAAAAGTGTGATCAAAGACCCTTGTGCCGCGTTGCGGAGGCTATGCGCGATGCGCAGTCTGAAGACGAGGACGAGGACACTGAGGAAGCATGACGGCCGTCAATCATCCCACGACCGAAGACGATCGTTACGCCCATCAGGACCAGCAGGCCCGCGCCGAGGCCTGCGATCCCGAGCGTTCCTTTCTTGTAGAAGCGCCTGCCGGATCAGGAAAAACAGAGCTGCTGATGCAGCGCTATCTCCGGTTGCTGGCGCGCGTGGACCAACCCGAGCAGGTGCTGGCCATCACCTTTACGGTCAAGGCGGCGACCGAGATGCGCGAGCGCATCCTGGCGGCGCTGCGGGAGGCCGCCAACACGCAGGCGGACTCGCATCAGCCGGAACATCGCCTGACCACCCTTGCCTACGCGCGCGAAGCGCTGCACAACAGCGGGTTACTTGGATGGAACATCCTGCAGGAGCCTGCGCGCCTGAACATCCGGACAATCGACTCGCTATGCGGAGAAATCACGCGCAGGCTCCCGGTGCTCTCAGGTCTGGGCGCTGCGCTGCAGCCCACAGAAGACCCGGCCGAGCTCTACCAGCAAGCCGCGCGCAACACGCTGCATGAGCTTGGAGGCGACGACGCACCACTCAACGCGGCCATTCGTACCCTGCTGCTCCACTGCGAAAACCGTATGAGCAACGCCGCCGGGCTTCTGGCGCAGATGCTGGCAAAGCGCGATCAATGGGGCACTTTGTTATTGCGCGGCGGCGATCAATCAGACGCAGCGCTCGCCGCCCAGATCCGCGATTTGCTGGAGGCGGCGATTGCCCGCGAGATGGAAGAAGTGCTGCGGCAAGGAGAGACGATCATCACCGACGAACGCCTGCAGCAACTGCTGTCGCTGGGCCAGTGCGGCGCCGCGGCGTTGGAGAAAGAGGAGAAAAAAAATCCCGTACGCGCACTCCTCACCGCGCCGGATCGCATCTCGTTGACGCTGGAACACCTTCCCTGCCTTAAGGCGATTGCCGCGCTCCTTCTCACCCAAGAGGGTGTTTACCGCAAGAAGGCGGCTCATGACACCGGCTTCCGCAAAGATAATCCGCGCCAGGGCGAGATGACCGCCATGCTGGACGCCGTCCGTGACAACGAGGATCTTTGCACATGGTTAAGCGCAGTGGCCGGGCTTCCGGACGAGGCACACTACGATGAGCGGGAGCGCGAGGTGCTGGCGGCCGCGCTTCGCCTGCTCCGGCGGGCCATCGCGCACCTTAAGCTGCTCTTTGTCCGCGAAGGTGTTTCCGATTTTGTAGAGGTCCTGTTGGCCGCGAAAAATGCCCTGCAGCAGGACGCAAACGGCCTGGCGCTGACCTTCGGCGTGGATCTCCGGCATCTTCTGATCGACGAGATGCAGGACACATCGATTGCGCAATACGAATTGTTTTCCCAGATGGTAGAAAGCTGGGACGGCCACAGCCAGACCGTATTTCTGGTAGGCGACCCCAAGCAATCCATCTATCGCTTTCGCAATAGTGAAGTGGCCTTGTTCGACCGCGCACGCCGTCATGGACTGGGCGGCTTGCGGCTGGAGCCGCTTTTCCTGCGCCGGAACTTCCGTTCGCGCGCCAGCCTCGTCGAAGAGGCGAACGGAATGTTCTCGAAGATTTTTGCTGCTGGCATTCGCCAGTCCGGCATTCAGTTTCAACCCGCGCTCGCCGTTCGCGCGGATTCTGGCGCTCCGCCCGTCTTCTGGAATCCGCAGATTGCCCGACACGGCGAGACTGCATCGCCCTCCCTTGCCACTGCTGAAGCGGAAGCCGTGGTGGAAGCAATCGCGCAGGCCCGCACTCACAATCCCAACTGCTCGGTTGCAATTCTGGTGCGCGTCAAAAAGCATGCCTACGCGATCCTGGCGGCCATGCGGCAGCACAACCTGCCGTATCAATGCACGGGCATCGACGGCATGGAGGATCGGCAGCCGCTTGCGGATTTGCTCATGCTCACGCGCTGCCTGCTGCATCCCGCTGACCGCACGGCATGGCTGGCGGTGCTGCGAGCTCCATGGTGCGGGGCAAGCCTCACGGATCTGGCGGCACTTTGCGAGGGCGACAGCAGCCTTGAAGCGCAAACTCTCCCGCAGCTTTTTGCCGCCCGCTCTTCGCATCTCTCGCCGGAAGGACAGGCACGGATCGGGCGCACCCTGGACGTTCTCTCCCAGGCCACCGCATTGACGGGCAGCGAGCCTTTATGGTCCCTGGTGGAACGCGCCTGGCACACGCTGGGCGGCCCCTACTGCCTGACCACCGCAGATTTGGCGGATACTCACAGCTATTTCGAACTGTTGGCTGCCGTCGAAGCCCAGCAAGGCGCGCTGTCTCTGCCTGCCATTCAGCGGGGGATGAACCGGCTACGCGCGGAAGCCCCCGCCGCGGTGGCCGGTCAACCGCCAGTGGAAGTTCTGACCATCTTCAAAGCCAAGGGTCTCGAGTGGGATGTGGTGCTGCTTCCGGGGCTCGGAAAAAAGGGCCGCAATGACGGCGGCATGCTGCTCAAATGGGTCTCGCAGCTCGCCGGCATCACCGACCCGCATCGCGAAACCGGCCTGCTTGTTGCGCCGCTGAAACCGGCTGGCGGTGCTCCGAAGAGCGCCTGCGCTGTATGGATTGACGGCATCGCCTCTTCCCGGGCGCAACAGGAGTTGGCCCGCGTCTTCTACGTTGCCGTCACGCGCGCCCGACATTCTGTGCATTTATTTGGCCGCATCGATGAGCCGAGCTCCAAAAAGAAAGAAGCTGCGGTGCTGCGTGCGCCCGAAAAAAATACCCTGCTGCATGCCGCATGGCCCGTCGCCGCGGCGCACTTTGAGCGGCACTATCAAGCGCAGACCGCTTCCAGATCCGCCAACATTGTTCCAATCCGTCTCCCTGATGCTGCCGATACCAACGCGACCGTGCTACCCGCCATGGCTGCTGCGGCTGGTCCGGGCAGCACGTCCATCGCGCTTTCAAATTTTCATCGGCTGCGGTCCGACTGGCAGCCTCCTGCTCCGCGACCCGCAATTCCCTTCCAGCCCGCGGCAACGGCGGTAAGCGGCCGGCGGGTTGATGCTGCCACGCCCCGCGCCCAGGGCTCCGCCGCGGCGCGGCGTTTTGGCACCGTTCTCCACACCATGATGGAGCCCCTCGCCCAAATCCTTCTGGAAAGCGCCACGAACCGCGGAGAGCGCATTCGTTCGCTCTCCCGCATCCTTCACATACTGCTGTTGCGCACGGGCTGTGGGCCGCGGGAGGCGGACGGTGAAGGCGCGCGCCTGCTTGCGGCGCTGGAGGGCGTGGCGCGCGACCCTGACGGTCAATGGATTTTGACTGCGCCTTCAGTCCCTGCTTCCGGGGAACAGCGCCCGGGCCCCAGCTTTGAGGTGCCGCTGGGCGGTGTCGATGAACGAGGCGTTCGCTCGATACGCGTCGACCGGATGTTCCGCGGCGGCGCGGCACCGCGAGAGGCGGGGGCAAACACCCTGTGGATTGTCGATTTCAAGACGGCGGGGCATGGGCCGCAAGGTGTAGAAGCCTTCCTGGCCGAACAGCGAGAGTTGTACCGCACTCAGCTCGAAGGGTATGCCACAATCGTCGGCCGCTTGCACCCGGGCCAGCCAATAATGCTGGGGCTGTACTATCCGCTGCTTCCGCACTTGCTGTGGTGGCGCTGGCAGCCGGAGGCAAACGAGGCTTAGTTCTGGGCCGCCACGTGGTGCCGGACATCGGCCCCGCGCACCCAGAAGATCACGTCCTCCGCGATGTTGGTCGCATGATCTCCCACGCGTTCCAGATTCCGCGCAATCAGCAGCACGTTCAGCGCCTGCTGGGAAGCCTCGGGCCGGTCTTCCAGGCAGCGCGTCAGCGTCCGGTACACAGACCGGTTCATCTCGTCCACTTCATCATCCATGGTCAGCACACGTTCGGCAGCCGCAGGATCGCCGTCAATAAACGCCTGCAGGGCATTGCGTACCATTTTGGCGGCCATCGCCGCCAGACGGGGAATATCGACCGGCAGCTCCACCGGCGTGCCGGACTGCAGGTCGCGGACACGCTCGGCGATATTCACCGCCTGGTCGCCCACCCGCTCCAGGTCGGCGTTGATCTTGATGACGGCGAGAATAAACCGCAGGTCGATGGCCATGGGCTGCTCCATCGCCAGCAGGTCCAGCGCGCGCTGGTCGATCTCGCGCTCCATACGGTTGATCGCCGGCTCGGACTGCGCCACCAGATCGCATAGCGAAACATCGCCATTCCGGTACGCTTCAATGGCGCGCTGAATCGCCTGCTCGGCCATGCCGGCCATCACGAGCAGCTTCTCTTTCAACTCATCGAGATTCTGGTGAAACCGGATGCGTGTCATCCGAATCTCCCCGTAATGTAGTCTTCCGTGCGCTTATCCGCCGGATTGGTAAAAATTCTTGTCGTAGCGTCGAACTCAACAAGATATCCGTTCAGAAAGAATCCTGTCATCTCCGCGACGCGCGCCGCCTGCTGCATGTTGTGCGTGACAATCACGATCGTATAGTCAGCCTTCAGCTCAAAGACAAGATCTTCAATTTTTGACGTTGAAATTGGGTCCAGTGCCGAAGCCGGTTCATCCATCAGCAGCACCTCCGGATCGATGGCCAGCGCACGCGCAATGCACAGCCGTTGCTGCTGTCCGCCCGACAAACTGGCGCCGGACCGGCTCTTCCAGATGTCCTTCACTTCATCCCAAAGCGCGGCCCGGCACAGGCTGCGCTCGCATACCTCTTCCATCTGCCGCCGCTTCAGGCCGCCGCTCAGCCGCAGCCCGCTCGCCACATTTTCAAAGATGCTCATCGTCGGGAACGGATTGGGCCGCTGGAACACCATGCCAATACGCCGCCGGACCGCCACCGGCTCAATCGCACTGTACAGATCGATTCCGCCAAGCCTGACGGAACCCGACACCCGGGCGATGGGATTGGTCTCATGCATGCGGTTCAGGCAGCGCACAAAGGTCGACTTGCCGCATCCAGAAGGTCCAATCAGCGCCGTTGCCCGGTTGGCCGGGATCGAGATGCCAATGTCATGGAGAATATGGTTGCTGCCATACCATGCGTTCAGGTTGTTTACTTCAATGGCCGCACCCACTCCATGCCCTCCTGCGCGGTATGACGCACAATCCCATTTCAATAACTATAAGTGGCAGCAGCCATCAGAGCCCGCACGAATCCGGGCGCAGATTCGCGCGGCGGACCGTGCAGCGGCAGCAGAGCCGTCGCGCACGGGTTCCTGATACGGTAGCAGCGCTACATCAAGGGCGGATGAATTGCTGGCGGAGCGTCAGATAGCGGCGATGGGCTGAGGGCCTTCCACGTCCGCTATGATGACCGGGTCCAGCGGATAGCCCTTGTCCTTCCAGGCGTCATAGCCACCACGCAGCGGGCGAATGCGCTCAATCCCAAAGCGGCGCAGCGTGAGCGCGACCTTGGCGCTGGTTGCTTCGCTGGGGCAGGTGCAGTACACAATCACGTCGCGGTCGCGGGGAATCTCGGCATGCCGACGCAGCAGCTCATTCGCCGTAAGCCGCACAGAGCTGGGAATCACGCGGGGATCCGGAAGCAAGTCCAGCGGATGGCGCAGGTCGACCACAAACGGCTCTTCACCACGATCCATCATCTGCTTCAGTTCGTCCGGCTCGACACGCAGGGTGCGAATCTTGCTCAGAAAGGCGCGCTGGCGCCCATACCGGTACGCCACCATGGCCACCACCACCAGCAGCACCAGCACGGCGGCGGAGCGGCTCAGCCAGGAAAGTACATCGTGATTTCGGCGGATAGCGTCACCAAAAAAGCGGCCCAGCAGGACCAGCGTTGTAACCCACAGGAACGCGCCGCCCAGGTCATAAATCAGAAATGTGCGATACCGCATCCGGCTCTGCCCCGCCAGGGGAGCCGCCAGCGTGTTCAACCCAGGGATGAATTTGACCAGCAGCAGCGCCGGTGCACCGTGGCGCGTCAGCCGGTCTTCGGTCCGCCGCACACAGGAGGCAGCTTCCAGGGAGAACCGGCACAACCAGCGCGTCACGGTACTGCCATACCGCCCTCCCAGCCGAAACCACAGCGTGTCGCTCAGGAAGCTGCCGGCCATCGCCGCAAGCACAAAGCCCTCAAGGTGCATGTGGCGCGTGGCTGTCAGCGTACCCGCCGTCAGCAAAATGGGCGTGGCGGGTAAAGGGATTCCTAACTGCTCCAGCAGAACCCAGCCGAAGACAATCAGATATCCGTATTGCAGGAAGAGCGCAATCGTGGTGTGCATGAAACGCCGCTGACCGGGAATAAGGCCGCCGGGACCCCGCCCGGACAGTTCCTCGTAAAAATGCTGCATTCATCTGATGCCGCAATTTTCAAAAAGCTACATTCAGTCGGGCGACCCGGCCGACGGCGTCTCTGGGGTGGCCGGGGTTTCTGGGGCCGGCGGCGTATCGGGGGCGGGCGGACCCTGCGCCCAGTAATTGGTACGCGCCAGTACCCGCGCCTGCAGCGGCTGGTTGAGCGTCACATGGAGCTGGTGAAAGCCCGGCGCCGGGTCCGGCGGCTGAAAGGTTAAAACATAGCGATTATGAACCTGGTTCGCCAGTTGCCCCAGTTCTGCGTCGAACTGCTTATCCCGGTTGAACCGCAGGTACCGCCCCCCGGTCATGTTGGGGATCGCCGCCGCCGTATTCCGCCGCACGGCCTGAATGGCCAGCCGCAGGGGCGCCAGCAAATCGGCCGACCCGCCCGCACCGGAAAAGTCGAACAAATCTCCGCGCCCCGGGCTGAACGCCAGGCTGTAGACCACTACGTCGCTGCGGCCAATCTTCCGCACCAGGCTGCGAACCGGCGTGCGGCTTCCATGGTCGCGGGTCTCACTCAACAGCACAATTACCCGCTGGTTCTGTTGCGGCTCGTCGTCCAGCATATCGACCGCATACCAGACCGCATCAAGAATCGCTGCGCCATCATCCCCCGGCTCGATCGAGTAGACCGATTGCCGCACGGCGGCGGCATTGTTCGTAAAGTCCAGAATCTCCCGGGGCTGACTGTCAAAAGTCACCACGGCAATGCGGTGTGCAACATCTCCGGCAAGCCCTTCGGCCATGGTGGGCAGCCCGGCCATCTTGTAAAACTCCCGGTAGGCGGAGCGGCCCGTCTGCACCAGCAGCACAATCGACATCGGGGCTTTGTCTGTGCCCGCCTCCAACCGGATTTTCTGCGGGACGCCGTTGTCCGTGACGGTAAAATCCCTGGCCGTCAACCCGAACACCGGCTCTCCGCCGCTGCCTTCAACCAGCGTCGGCACCAGCACCAGGTTGCTCTGGGTGCGAAACGTCGCCTGTGGTGGCTGGGGAGCGGGCTGCTGCGCCCGCATCGTGACGCCCGGCACGCACAGAGCAAGGACTGCGACCCCCAGCAGACGGCAGCGTTGAAGCGGGCAATCCGCGACCATCCAGCCCCTCACTTCAGCAGGTTTTTCGCAATGAACAGAGCGTTCGCAGGCCGTTCTGCCAGCCTGCGCATAAAGTACGGATACCACTCTGTTCCGAACGGTACATAGACGCGCATGCCGTAGCCCTCCTTCACCAGAGAACGCTGCAGATCGCGCCGGATGCCGTACAGCATCTGGAACTCGAAGGACGACTTCTCAATCCCCTGCTCGGCCACAAACTTCTTCGTCTCGCGAATGATGGCCTCATCATGCGTCGCCATGCCGTGATACACGCCGCTCGTGAGCAGAGTCTTCATCAGCTTCACGTAGTTCGCATCGACGTCTTTTTTCTCTGGAAACGCCACCGACGGCGGCTCCTTGTACGCGCCTTTGCACAGACGGATGCGAACCCGATCCGCCAGCAGGGTGCGTATGTCGTCTTCGCAGCGGTAGAGATAGCTCTGCATCACGGTGCCCACGTGGCCGGCATTGCCCGGCATCGCGTGCAGCTCCAGCGTCATGTCGACGGTGATCTGCGTATAACCCGTGCCTTCCATATCGATGCGGACAAAGCTGCCAATCTGCGCGGCATGCGCCACCACCTCGCCGGTAATGGCTTTGGCAATGGCGGGGTCCAGGTCGAGCCCCATCTGCGTCAGCTTCAGGCTGACGTTGGCATTCAGGCGGCGGCGCTCAATCGCA